>NZ_JBEZKJ010000011.1:0-139624 GCF_040651675.1 Streptomyces sp. NPDC048415
TGTTCCCCGGTCAGGAGAAGGTGAGTGCGATGCGCGTCATGCTCAAGGCGTCCCTGGACACGGAGAAGGGCAACGAACTCATCCGCAGCGGCAAGTGAGGGTCTCCACGATCTTCGACTCGGGCACGGTCTTGATGACCTCGCCCTTGACGAAGATCTGCCCCTTGCCGTTGCCGGAGGCGACGCCGAGGTCGGCCTCGCGGGCCTCGCCGGGGCCGTTCACCACGCAGCCCATGACGGCGACGCGCAGCGGGACGTCCATGCCGGTGAGACCGGCGGTGACTTCCTCGGCGAGCTTGTAGACGTCGACCTGGGCGCGGCCGCAGGACGGGCAGGAGACGATCTCCAGGCCGCGCTGCTTGAGGTTGAGGGATTCCAGGATCTGGAGGCCGACCTTGACCTCCTCGGCGGGCGGGGCCGACAGCGAGACGCGGATCGTGTCACCGATGCCCTCGGAGAGCAGGGCGCCGAAGGCGACAGCCGACTTGATCGTGCCCTGGAAGGCGGGGCCCGCCTCGGTCACGCCGAGGTGCAGCGGGTAGTCGCACGCGGCGGCCAGCTGCCGGTACGCGTTGACCATGACCACCGGGTCGTTGTGCTTGACCGAGATCTTGATGTCCCGGAAGTCGTGCTCCTCGAAGAGAGAGGCCTCCCACAGCGCCGACTCGACGAGCGCCTCGGGCGTCGCCTTGCCGTACTTCTGGAGCAGCCGCCGGTCGAGCGAGCCCGCGTTGACGCCGATCCGGATCGGGGTGCCGGTGTCCTTGGCGGCCCGCGCGATCTCCTTGACCTGGTCGTCGAACTGCTTGATGTTGCCGGGGTTGACGCGGACGGCCGCACAGCCGGCGTCGATCGCCGCGAAGACGTACTTCGGCTGGAAGTGGATGTCCGCGATGACGGGGATCTGCGACTTGCGGGCGATGGTCGCGAGGGCGTCCGCGTCGTCCTGCGTGGGGCAGGCCACTCGGACGATCTGGCAGCCGGACGCGGTCAGCTCGGCGATCTGCTGCAGCGTGGCGCCGATGTCCGACGTACGCGTCGTCGTCATGGACTGCACGGAGACGGGTGCGTCTCCGCCCACGGCCACGGTTCCGACCTGGATCTGTCGGCTCTTCCGGCGCTCGGCCAGCTTGGTCGGAACGGACGGCATGCCGAGAGAAATCGCAGTCATCTGCTGTGCAACCCCAAGTTATGGATCAAGGTCCCGGAATCGTGGGCTCCAGGCTTCGAGATTACGGCACGGGTCCTCGCCCGAGCACATCCCGCCCGTAAACGCACTCATTAGTGGCGGCCGGGCACAGAGGATGCCCGGCCGCCGCGAACGCTGCCTTACTAGGAGATTTTCACCGGGTTAACCACGTCCGCGATGAAGACCAGGATCGTGAAGCAGACGAAGATTCCGGCCACCACATACGCGACCGGCATCAGCTTCGCCACGTCGAAGGGACCCGGGTCGGGCCGCCGCAGCACCTTCGCCGTACTGCGGCGCAGCGACTCCCACAGGGCGCCCGCGATGTGCCCGCCGTCGAGCGGGAGCAGCGGGAGCATGTTGAACAGGAAGAGGGAGAGGTTGAAGCCCGCGACGAGCAGAAGCATCATCGCCACCTGTTGCGACGCCGGGATGTTGAGCGTGAAGACATCGCCGCCGATACGGGCCGCGCCGACCACGCCCATGGGGGAGTCGGCCTTGCGCGGGCCGTCTCCGAAGGCCGCGTCCCACAGATCCGGGATCTTGCCCGGCAGCGAGAGGAGGGACTCGACGCCGTTCTGCATCATGTCGCCCATGCGGTTCACGGACTGCGAGAAGGACTGCTCGACGATGCCGGAGGCGGGTGTGAAGCCGAGGAAGCCGGCGTACACGTACTTGCCCTCGACATAGCCGCCGTTGCCGTCGGTCTTGCTGACCTGGTTCTTGATCAGGTGAGCGGTCAGGTCGACCTGCTGTCCCTTGCGCATGACGGTGATCGTGACGTCCTTGCCGGGGTTGGCGCGGATGTCGGACTGGAGGTTCGACCAGTCGCCGACCGCCTTGCCGTCGAACGCGATGATCTTGTCGCCGCCCTTGAGCCCGGCGGCCTTGGCGGGCGCGGCCTGGTCGCCCTTCTCGCACTTCGACCGGTTGTCGCTCTGCTGGATGACGCAGTCGGAGACCTTGCCGACCGTGGTGGTCTGGGTCTGGACGCCGAACGTCATCATCACGCCGAGGAAGATCGCGACGGCCAGGACGAGGTTCATGAAGGGACCGGCGAACATCACGATCACGCGCTTCCACGGCTTGCGCGTGTAGAAGAGGCGGGTGTCGTCGCCGGGCTTGAGCTCCTCGAAGGCGGCCGACCTGGCGTCCTCGATCATGCCGCGGAACGGGGAGGTCGAACGGGCCTCGATACGGCCGTCGGGGCCGGGCGGGAACATCCCGATCATGCGGATGTAGCCGCCGAGCGGGACCGCCTTGATCCCGTACTCGGTGTCACCCTTCTTGCGCGACCAGATGGTCGGGCCGAAGCCGACCATGTACTGCGGCACGCGAATGCCGAAGAGCTTGGCCGTCGACAGATGCCCCAGCTCGTGCCACGCGATCGAGATGAGCAGGCCGACCACGAAGACGACTATGCCGAGGATCATCATCAGGGTCGTCATGCACGAGCCTCCGCGGTTGTCGTCGCTGCCGTCAGTTCACGGGCCCGGGCGCGCGCCCAGGTCTCCGCTTCGAGGACGTCCGCGACGGTGAGAGAAGTTCCCGTACGCGGTGTGCCGTGTTCCTCGACCACCCGCGTGACAGTCTCCATGATCCCATTGAACGGCAGCGTGCCGTTCAGGAACGCGTCCACGCACTCCTCGTTTGCGGCATTGAACACCGCCGGGGCCGTGCCCGCGAGCTGCCCCACGTGCCGGGCGAGCCCGACCGAGGGGAACGCGTCGGTGTCGAGCGGGAAGAACTCCCAGCTCGACGCCTTGGTCCAGTCGAAAGCGGGCGCCGCGTCCGGGACGCGCTCGGGCCAGCCGAGCCCGATGGCGATCGGCCCCCGCATGTCCGGGGGCGTCGCCTGAGCGATCGTCGATCCGTCCGTGAATTCCACCATCGAGTGGACATACGACTGCGGGTGCACGACCACCTCAATGCGATCGAAGGGAATGTCGTAGAGGAGGTGCGCCTCGATGACTTCCAGCCCCTTGTTGACCAGGGTCGCGGAGTTGATCGTGATGACGGGTCCCATGGCCCAGGTGGGGTGGGCCAGCGCGGCTTCGGGGGTCACGTCGGCCAGTTCCGATTTCGTACGTCCCCGGAAGGGGCCTCCGGAAGCGGTCACGACGAGTTTGCGGACGTCGGCACGGGTGCCCGAGGCGAGGGCCTGGAAGAGGGCGGCGTGTTCGGAGTCGACCGGGATGATCTGGCCCGGCTTGGCCAGCGCCTTCACCAGCGGGCCGCCGACGATGAGCGACTCCTTGTTGGCGAGCGCGAGGGTGCGGCCCGCCTCCAGGGCGGCGAGGGTGGGCGCGAGGCCGATGGAACCGGTGATGCCGTTGAGTACGGTGTGGCAGTCCGAGGCGGCGAGCCGGGTCGCCGCGTCCGCTCCCACGAGGATCTCGGGGAGGCCCTCGCCCGGGCCGGACTGAGCGGCGAGCGCCTCACGCAGCGCCGGTACGACGTCCTCACGCGCAACGGCGACCGTCCGCACGCGCAGCCGGTGGGCCTGCTCGGCGAGCAGTGCGACCCTCCCGCCCGCAGCGGAGAGCCCGGTGACGCGGAACCGGTCGGGGTTGCGCAGCACGAGATCGATGGCCTGGGTGCCGATCGAGCCGGTGGAGCCGAGGATCACGACATCCCGGACTCCGTCCACGGGGTCGAAGACAAGATGCGGATCAGCGAGGGGGGCTGGACTGTCGCTCATCCCCCCATTGTGGCCGCAACGGGTCCCCGGCAGGACAGGGCGCCCCCTTTCTCGCCGCCGTACCACTCCGGGGCGCCTTGGGGAGCAACAACCCCATTTATGGACGCAAGGTGAAGATCATTTGATAACACTTCAGCCCTGGCCGGTGGACGACCGGCCGGCGCACAACACCCTGGGGGTTCTCATGCGGATACGCGCTGCTCTGCCCGCGCTCGCCGGTGCCGCGGTACTGACGGGCACGTTTCTCAGCACTCCGGCCGAGGCGGCCGGCGGTGTGACGATCTACCACGTCTGGTTCGACAGCCCCGGCTCGGACAACCGTTCCAACACGAGCCTCAACGGCGAGTGGGTGCAGATCAAGAACACCAGCTCTTCGGCGATCTCGCTCAGGGGCTGGATCCTGAAGGACGTCTCGAACCACAAGTACACCTTCGCCAACGTGAAGATCGGGGCGGGAAAGACGATGAAGGTGCACACGGGCAGCGGCTCGGACACCGCATCGAACAAGTACCAGGACCGCGGCGCGTACGTCTGGAACAACACGAGCGACACCGCCACGCTCACCAAGGCGAGCGGCTCGAAGGTCGACTCGTGCTCGTGGACGACGCGGGATCCGAGCGACAAGTACTGCTAGTCCGCAAGTACTGCTAGTCCGCGGCTCACCGCTTGCGGCGGCGCCCGGCCCGGGACCTCCCCGGCCGGGCGCCGGCCTCGGGCGCGGCGAACGCGCCCTCGACGACCCCCTCCGCCGTATCCAGCGTCGGCGCGGTGAAGTGGAGGCCGCCGGTACGCGCGCCCCATTCACTCGGCATCCCGCTCCGCGAGGTAGTCATTGGCGTGACGAGGTGAAATCCCTTGCTGGTCAAGGCTTTCAGATATACGGGCAAGGTGCCGACCAGGGTCTTTCCCTCGCCGGTCTGCATCTCGGCGATATCGCCGAAGTGCGATGCCGCGCCACCCATGATCTGTACGTCGAAGTGGCGCATGCCGAGGACAACGCCGGGCCGCCGCGCGCATCGCGGCGTAGGCCTTCGGCAACAGGTCGTCGAGGCTCTCCCCGCCCGCGTACCGCTCCTTGAACTCCGGGGGGAGCGCCCGCACTTCCCCGTCGGTCAGCTTTGAGGTCCTTTTCCAGGGAACCCACCTGTTCGGCGACGCGCTCGATGCGGCGCAGCATCCTGCCCTCACCGGCTCGCACGATTGTGCCGGTGAGGGCGTCCAGACCGAGACTCGGCAGGGGAATTCCCCCCAAGAATCGGGGGAAAAGGTTGCCGAATGGGCGGGCGTTCAGCGAATGGGGCGGTGGACGTTTTCCTTCTTGCTCGGGCCGGGTGTCGCGTCGGCGATCCAGGGGCCTTCGCCGGACGGGTCGATGACGCCCTCCTCCAGCCAGGTGTACGTGCCCGACAGGACGCCCTTGACCACCTTGCGGTCGAGGTCGTCGGTGTTGGTCCACAGGCGGGCGAAGAGTTCTTCGACGCGGATGCGGGACTGGCGGCAGAAGGCGTCGGCGAGCTGGTAGGCCTCGCGGCCGTGGTCCCCGGTGGTGCGCAGGAGTTCGGCGCGTACGCAGGCCGCGCTCATCGCGAAGAGTTCCGCGCCGATGTCGACGATCCGGCCCAGGAAGCCCTGCTTGGTCTCCATGCGGCCCTGCCAACGGGACATGGCGTAGAAGGTGGAGCGGGCCAGCTTGCGGGCGCTGCGTTCGACGTACCGCAGGTGCGGGGACAGATCCACGTGCTGGTTGAACTCGCTGTACGCCCGCGGGAGTTGGCCTGGACCCGCCACCAGCTTCGGCAGCCACTTGGCGTAGAAGACACCGGCGCCCGCGCCCGCCTTCGCCTTGTCCGAGAGGGACTTGTCGGGGTCGATGAGGTCGCCGGCGACGGACAGGTGGGCGTCAACGGCCTCCCGGGCGATCAGCAGGTGCATGATCTCCGTGGAGCCCTCGAAGATGCGGTTGATGCGCAGGTCGCGCAGGATCTGCTCGGCCGGCACCGCGCGCTCTCCACGGGCCGCGAGCGACTCGGCGGTCTCGAAACCGCGGCCACCGCGGATCTGGACCAGTTCGTCGGCCATCAGACAGGCCATCTCGGAGCCGTACAGCTTGGCGAGGGCGGCCTCGATGCGGATGTCGTTGCGGTTCTCGTCGGCCATCTGCGAGGACAGGTCGAGGACGGCCTCCAGGGCGAAGGTCGTCGCCGCGATGAAGGAGATCTTCGCGCCGACCGCCTCATGGAACGCGACCGGCTTGCCCCACTGCTCACGCGCCGCCGACCACTCCCGGGCGATCTTCAGACACCACTTGCCCGCGCCCACGCACATGGCGGGCAGCGAGAGCCGGCCGGTGTTGAGGGTGGTCAGGGCGATCTTGAGGCCCGAACCCTCGGGGCCGATCCGGTTCGCCGCCGGCACCCGCACCTGGTGGAAGCGGGTGACGCCGTTCTCCAGGCCGCGCAGGCCCATGAAGGCGTTGCGGTTCTCGACGGTGACGCCCTCGGAGCCGGCCTCCACGACGAACGCCGTGATGCCGCCCTTGTGACCCTCGGATTTCGGCACCCGCGCCATCACGACGAGCAGGTCGGCGACGACGCCGTTGGTCGTCCAGAGTTTCACTCCATCGAGGACGTAGTCGTCCCCGTCCGGCACCGCGGCGGTGGCGAGCCGTGCCGGGTCGGAACCCACGTCCGGCTCGGTCAGAAGGAAGGCGGAGATGTCGGTGCGGGCGCAGCGCTGCAGGAAGGTGTCCTTCTGCTCCTGGGTGCCAAAGAGCTTCAGCGGCTGCGGTACACCGATCGACTGGTGCGCGGAGAGCAGGGCGCCGATCGCCGGGCTCGCGGAGCCGACCAGGGCGAGCGCCTTGTTGTAGTAGACCTGGGTCAGACCGAGACCGCCGTACTTGGTGTCGATCTTCATACCGAGGGCGCCGAGCTCCTTGAGCCCGTTGATCGTCTCGTCCGGGATCCGCGCCTCGCGCTCGATGCGGGCGGAGTCGATCTCCGTCTCGCAGAAGTCGCGCAGCTTGGTGAGGAACTCCTCGCCGCGCTGCGCGGCCTCGTCGGACGGCATGGGGTGCGGGTGGATCAGGTCAAGCCGGAAGCGGCCGAGGAACAACTCCTTGGCAAAGCTCGGCTTGCGCCAGTCCTGTTCACGCGCGGCCTCGGCGACCTGGCGGGCCTCACGTTCGGTGACGGTGGGCTGGTGGGGTGTTGCGGACATGAGGGTCACCTCGCCGCGAATAGGGATCTTGGGGCAGTTCCTTACCGACCGGTGCTACTCGATCGTATGTACCCGATTCAGCGGGACCCCACCAGTCCTCGCGCGGCCGTTCGGCCGATCGTCTTTACGCGCCGTCAGCCGATGTCCACCCCGTACGACTTCGTGTCGAGCCGCCCGGAGCCGTGGAAGACCTCGCTGCCCGACTCGATACCGGAGAGGTACTTGTCGTTGCTCAGCAGCTTGCGGCGGACCAGGGCCTGGGTGAAGTCGTCCAGGTTGAGACTGGCCTTGGTGGTGTTGGTACGGCGGACGAAGGAGTACACCTTCCAGCCGATGTCGCCCTGGTAGATGTCCCACATGGAACCGTCGAGGCTGACGCTGCCGTACTTGGTGCCGAGCGGGCCCGCGCCGCCCCGCCGGTTGAGCCAGACCATGATCTCGTCGGTGGGCTGGTCCTGCCAGTCCGCGTTGTTCTTGGCGTGCAGCCACAGGTCGTAGGCGACGTTCATGGTTCCGGGGTCGGAGCTGACCGAGAACTCCCAGCTGGTCTTCACCGGCTTGCGGTCACCGACCCGGACGGGCAGCTCGGTGGCCGCCTTGTCGACCTTCCAGCCCCAGTGCCAGCCGAGCACCGTACTGGCGTACGACTTCACCGCGTTTTCCTTGCCGGCCTTGCTGGTCCAGCTGTACTTCGTGCCCCAGCCGATGGTGTCGCCGGAGCGCGAGGTGTCCCAGACGCACTGGGTTCCCGTGCCGTCGTCCTGCCCCCAGAGGTTGTTGTTGACGTAGTACTTGCCCGTCGTGACGGTGTCGAAGGCGCCGCACTTCTTGCTGTCCTCGCCCGCCCGGGCGACGGTGACTCCGGCGGCGGCCGCGAGCGCCACCGAACTCGCGAGAAGTGTCTTCGCCTTCTTGGACAGGCGCGGTCGGCGGTGTTGCATCGGGGGTCCTTCCGGGGGACGGTCTGTGTACGCCCCTCAGTGGCCACCGCGCGTTCAAGAGGTTGCCATGACGCGCTCAGGAATTTAGTTGTCGAAGCGCTTCGACAACCTATGGACACACCTTCTCCACCGAGCTAGTGTCGAGCCACCCTCACTCGCCCCTATCCGCAACACGCGCACTGTCGAAGCGCTTCACAAAGCTTGGAGAGCTGGATGGTCACCCTCGCCGAGGTCGCCCAGCACGCCGGAGTCTCGGCGAGCACGGTGAGCTATGTCCTCAGCGGCAAGCGGTCCATCTCCGCGGGCACCCGGCAGCGGGTCGAGCGGAGCATCCAGGAGCTCGGCTACCACCCGAACGCGGGCGCCCGGGCCCTGGCGAGCAGCCGGTCCAACATCATCGCGCTGATGATTCCGCTCCGTACCGACATGTACGTACCCGTGATGATGGAGATCGCCATCGCGGTGGCGACCAACGCCCGCACCCATGGGTACGACGTGCTGCTGCTCACCGGCGAGGAGGGCCCCGACGCGGTACGCCGGGTCACCGGCAGCGGGCTCGCCGACGCGATGATCCTGATGGACGTCGAAATGGACGACGAGCGGCTGCCGTTGCTGCGCGCGACGGACCAGCCGTCGGTGCTCATCGGTCTGCCCGCCGACACCTCCGGACTGACCTGCGTCGATCTCGACTTCGGGGCGACGGGTGCGCTGTGCGCCGAGCATCTGGCGATGCTCGGGCACCGTGACATCGCTGTCATCGGCGAGGCGCCCGCGGTCTACGAGCGGCACACCGGCTTCGCCGAACGCACCCTCGACGGACTCCGGTCCCGGTCGCGGGAGTTGGGCCTGCGGGTGCTGCACCGCCCCTGCGACGGCGGGTACGACGCGATGGCCCTGACGCTGGCCCGGATCCAGGACGAGCGGCCGAGTACCACGGGCTTCGTCGTGCAGAACGAGTCCGCGGTGGAGCCGCTGCTCGCGCTGCTGCGCCAGCAGGGGCGGGCCGTGCCCGAGGACGTGTCGGTGATCGCGATCTGCCCGGACCAGGTCGCCACGCAGGCCTCGGTGCGGTTGACCTCGGTCGCCATCCCCGCGCAGGAGATGGGCCGGCACGCCGTCGAGCATCTGGTCGCGAAGCTCGAAGGACACGGCAAGGGCGAAGTCGTGCTGATCGCGCCCGAGTTGACGGTACGGGCGAGCACGGGGCCGGCCCCGGCGGCTTCCTGAACCACGGGTCGGCGCCTGGTCGATCCCGCGGCTTACGGGACCAGTACCGGGCCGGTCCCCGCCGGACGGGACCGGCAGCGGGCCGATCCCCGCCTCACTGGGCGGCACCAGCCGCACCACCCACCACGGGACCGGCACCCCACCGACCCCGCACCACGGGACCGGCCCCGCCCGACCCCGCACCACCGGGCCGGGACCCGACCGACCGCCGCACCACCCGGCGGCACCAACCGCACCACCCACCACCGGGCCGGCACCCCACCGACCCCCGCACCACCCGGCGGCACCAACCGCACCACCCACCACGGAGCCGGGACACGACCGACCCCCGCACCAGGGGGCCGGTGCACCCGACCCCGCACCACGGGACCGGCCCACCCGCCCGCTCCCCCCTCGCTCGCCCAATCCGCCCCCACCAAACACACGCCCACCCCCGCAAAGCGCCGCCACTTCCCTCACGCCATACGGCCGTTGAGGCACCCCTACCTGTTCCGGCGCTGTCAGAGCCGCGCCGGGGCTGTCGCCACTCCTTCCTTACTCCTTCCTTCCTTACTCCTTCCTTCAGGAGCAACCCACGTGAATCAGCCTGCCGAAACCCAGACTCAGGTCAGCCTCGCGCAGTCCTCCCCGACCGTCGGCATGTTCCGTGAGCGGGACGGCGCGTTGGAGTGGAGCGGACGCCAGGAGACCGTCCGTATCGAGCCGTGGGGTCCGGACGCGGTCCGGGTCCGCGCGCGCCTCGGCGGCCCGGTCCTCGAGGGCCTGCCCGGCGCGCTGCTCGACGAGCCCCCGGTCACCGAGAGCACCGTCAAGATCGAGGGCGGGGAAGGCCGGCTGACGGTCGGCGCGCTGAGCGTCGAGGTCAGCGCCGAGGGCCTGATCCGCTTCGTACGGACGCGGGACGGGGCCGAGCTGCTGGCCGAGGAGCGCGCCCACTTCTGGTGGCCCGGCTCCCGCCTCTATACCCCGACCGGCAACGGGCACCACCGTCTGGAGCAGCGCTTCGCCGCGTACGAGGACGAGAAGCTGTACGGCCTCGGGCAGCACCAGCACGGTCTGCTCGACCAGAAGGGCGCGGTCCTGGACCTCATCCAGCGCAACGCCGAGGTGAGCATCCCGGTGCTCACCTCCAGCCGCGGCTACACCCTGCTGTGGAACAGCCCGGCCATCGGCCGGGTGGAGCTGGCGGGCAACGGCACCCGCTGGGTCGCCGACTCGGCCCGCCAGCTGGACTACTGGATCACGGCGGGCGCCCCGGCCGACGCGCAGCGCCGCTACAGCGCCGCCACCGGCCGTACGCCGATGCTGCCCGAGTGGGCGGCCGGCTTCTGGCAGTGCAAGCTGCGCTACCGCACGCAGGACGAACTCCTCGCGGTGGCAAGGGAGTACAAGCGCCGGGGCCTGCCCCTGGACGTGATCGTCTGCGACTTCTTCCACTGGACGCACCTGGGCGAGTGGAAGTTCGACCTGGCGCAGTGGCCGGACCCGGCGGCGATGCAGCGCGAGCTGACCGAGCTGGGCGTCAAGCTGGTCGTGTCCGTCTGGCCGTCGGTCTCACCCCTCTCGGAGAACCATCAACTCATGGAGCAGCGGGGCCACTTCATCGGCACCGAGTACGGTCCGACGGCGCACGCCGACTGGCCCGACAAGGAGGTCGCGTCCACGGTCCAGGTGGCCTTCTACGACGCGACGAACCCGCAGGCGCGCGACTTCGTGTGGTCGCGTGTGAAGGACAACTATCTGGACCCGTACGGGATCAAGGCCTTCTGGCTGGACGCCTGCGAGCCGGAGCTGAAGCCGGGCTTCTCGGAGAACCTGCGCTACTACGCGGGTCCGGGCCTGGAGGTCGGCAATCTCTACCCCCGCGAGAACGCCCGCACCTTCTACGAGGGCATGCTCGCCGCCGGTGAGAGCGAGGTCGTCACCCTCAACCGCTCGGCCTGGGCGGGCAGTCAGCGCTACGGTGCCGCGCTGTGGTCCGGGGACATCGGTACGGACTTCGCGACCCTGCGCCGCCAGATCGCCGCGGGGCTCAACACCGCGCTGTCCGGCCTCCCCTGGTGGAACACGGACATCGGCGGCTTCCACGGCGGCGACCCGGACGACCCGGCGTACCGCGAGGTCATGGTCCGCTGGTTCCAGTTCGGCGCGCTGTCCCCGCTGATGCGCCTGCATGGATTCCGCGACCCGGGCAGCCCCCTCGGCCCCGACATGACCGGCGGTCCGAACGAGGTCTGGTCGTACGGCGAGGAGGCCGGCGCCATCCTGGAGAAGTATCTGAGGCTGCGCGAGCGCCTGAAGCCGTACGTGCTCGACGTCATGCGGGAGGCCCACGAGGAGGGGCTGCCGGTGATGCGCCCGCTGTTCCTGGAGTTCCCGGACGACCAGGCCGCCTGGTCGGTGGACGACGCGTACCTCTTCGGCCCCGACCTCCTGGTCGCGCCGGTGCTCACGGCGGGCGCGACGGTGCGTACGGCGTATCTCCCGGCGGGTGCCCGCTGGACGGACGCGTGGACGGGTGAGACGTACGAAGGGGGCGCGGCCGTGACCGTCGACGCCCCGCTGGACCGCATCCCGCTGTTCCTGCGGGACGGGGCGCGGCTGCCCGTCG
This sequence comes from Streptomyces sp. NPDC048415, assembly GCF_040651675.1. Classification (NCBI taxonomy): domain Bacteria; kingdom Bacillati; phylum Actinomycetota; class Actinomycetes; order Kitasatosporales; family Streptomycetaceae; genus Streptomyces; species Streptomyces sp. NPDC048415. Next base: position 11,888 of record NZ_JBEZKJ010000011.1, read on the forward strand.
CGGGGGCCTGAGACGGAAGTGCGGCCGGTCCCCCGCCCGCGGCTGCCCGTCGCGGGGGCCTGAGACGGAAGTGCGGCCGGTCCCCCGCCGGGGGCCGGCAGCACTCTCATGGGTGGATCAACTGCTGCTGACCGTCTCGCTGTTGGTCGTGAAGTCGAGACCACCCGACGAGGACGTGATCTCGAAGCCGAACTGCACGTCGCCGATGGTCACGTTGCCGAACCAGCCCTTGGTGTCCTTGATCCACTTGAGGATGGACAGCACGTTGACGGTGCCGGAGCTGGAGTTCGAGGTGCGCACGAACGAGAAGACGTCGTTCGAGCCGTTGTTGCCCTTGTAGACGGTCCAGGTGTGGCCGCCCAGCGTCACGTTGCCCTGCGAGGTGCCGAGCGGGCCGACGGCTCCGGTCTTGTTCACCCAGAGCATGACCTCGTACTTGTAGCCGGTGTCCCAGATGTCGTACGAGGTGTTGTACGCGCCGGACGACGGCACCGTGACGTTGTAGCTGCCGGTGAGCGAACCGAGCGAAGTGATCGACTTGTTGACCACCTTCTTGGAGTTGGGGTACGACTTGATGCCGCCGGTGTTGGGGTGGTTGGCGTTGACGCCCCAGTTGGTTCCGGAGTTGGCCCAGATGCACTGGGCACCGGCGCCGGAGCCCCAGATGTTGTTGTAGAGCGTGTAGCCGTTCAGCGAGGTGTTGCCCCACTGGTCGCAGGAGCTCCAGACGGCTGCCTGGGCGGGCGCGGAGGCGAGGCCGATGGTGGCGCCGAGCGCGAGCGCGGGGGCGATCAGGGCCTTGGTGATCCTGTTCAGTGTGCGTGTTGCCATGGTGTCCCTTCCATGGGTGGGGGGAACTGCGGTGGATCTACTGCGGCCCCAGGGTGAGGACGCAGTCTTCTCCGGCGCGCAGCGAGAGCGGCCTCGCTCCGGAGGAAGTCCTGAGGTCGATCTGCAGGGTGCGGGTGGGCCGGATGACGGCCGTGCGCTCCTCGGGGCTCCAGGTCAGGTCGACCTCGGCGCCGAACCTCGTCCGAATGCCCCGGAGTTCGCCGCTCGGGTAGGCGGCGGGGACCGCGGCGAGGAGGACGAGCCGCTGCGGCGTGGACTGGATCAGCATCTCGATGAGCACGGCCGGGAGCGTGTGGGCCGCGTCCGCGTTGTAGACATGGCGGTTCGGGTAGTGCCCGCTCATCAGGGAGATGTGGAAGAAGTCCCCGGCCAGCACGTTGTCCAGGGCCGCCGCCACGCGCTCCGCGTCCCTCAGCCGGGCTGCCACCAGCGCGTGGTGGAGGTGGCCGTGCGCGGAGTCGTTCTCGGCGCCGCGCAGTTCGAGGGCGCGATGGGCGGCCGAGGCGAGCTCCGGGGTGTCGTACGGGTTGATCTCGTCGAGCGGCCAGACTCCGTAGAGGTGGCTGAGGTGCCGGTGGTCGTAGGTGTCCTCGAGGCCGGGCCAGGCCCATTCGGCGAGCGATCCGTCGGCGTTGACGCGGTGCGGTGGCAGCCGGTCGGCGAGCGCGCGCCAGCGTTCGGCGTCGGGTCCGGGGTGGTAGTCGGCGGCCGTGCGCAGGGCGTGCCGGGCCGCGGAGAGGTCCATGGCGGCGTTGAGGGTGACCCAGCTCGCGTTCGCGGGACGGTTCTCCGGGGAGTACGACGGCACGACGACGAGGTGGCCGTTGTCGTCGGTCCGGGTCAGGAAGTCCTCGTAGAAGTAGGCGACTTCGGCGAGCGCGGCGGCCAGGCGGGGGTCGCGCGCGCCGCGCGTCTCGTCGTGGTCGACGAGTGGCTTCAGGAGCCAGTCGGCGCCCGCGGTCCACACGTGCAGCGGATACTCGCGGCTGAGGTGGTAGATGTGCCCGGACTCGCCGTCGGTGTGCGCCGGCGCGACGACTCCTCGGGCGCCGAAGACCGCCCGGGCGTTGTCGCGCCAGTGGGGCAACTGACCGTGGACCAGGGCGGCGTGGGCCTCGGTGACCTCCGGGAGCCCGGCCGCGGCGGCGGACGCGGTCTGGAGATTGAGGTTGGCGTCCGTGGTGAACGCCCCGGACCAGGCGGTGTCCCAGTCGCCGGTCCACAGACCGGTCAGCCGTGGTGGCAGCGTTCCGGCGGCGGACAGCAGGTGGTAGCGGCCCGCCGCGAAGAGCCGCTCCAGGAGGGCGGTGCTCTTGGGGCGGCAGACCAACTCCGAGCCGGGCAGGCCCCGCTCGGTGCCGTCGGCGCGCAGGTCCAGGGAAGCGCGCAGGTAGGCGGGGCGGTGGAGGGCGGTGTGGCGGGCGAGGAGGTGGGTGTATGCCCTCTCGCCCGCGTCACTGTCATGGTCGGCCGGGGGCAACAGGGCCCGCAGCGCACGGGCCTCGGCCGGCGCGTCCAGTTCACCGGTGTGCCGCCGGACACGCGTGAGCAGGAGCAGCGAGCGAGCGCCCGCGATCCGGACGCCGGGCAGGGTGGTCCGCGTTCGACCGCCGGTGACGACGAGCGTGACTCCCGTGTACGCCCGCTCGCTGTCCGGGTAGCGGGCCCGCAGCACGAGAAGGGCGCCGTCGGCGGTGAGCACGGCACTGTGACCCACCGTCAGGTCCCTCGGTGCGCCCGGCAGTCGGTGGTCGAGAGTCACATCGACGGTCAGGTCGGACTCGGTCACGTACTGCGCGACCACGTCGTCGGCGCGCGAGACGAACACCTCGCTGCGCCAGCCGCCGCACTCGGCGCTGACGACACCGGTGGTGAAGTCGACCTCGCGCCGGTACGAGCGCCACTCGGCGGCCGGCCGGCGCAGCCGCACCTGAAACGCCGGATGGAAGGGCTGCACCCACAGCAGCGGGCGACCGTCGGTGAAGTCCTCCCCGGCGCTGGTCTCGCCGGCGAGCAACCGGTCCTGTACGTCGCCCAGTCGGTCGGCGAGCGCGGGCGGACGCGCGCCCTGACTGCCGTTGGGCCGGATCAGGCTGTGCTGGGTGACGATGACCCGGTCGCTGTTCGGATCGCCGAACACCGTGGCGCCGTGCGTGCCGTTCCCGCTCAGGAAGGCGTCCTCCCAGCGGGCCGCGGGCAAGGGCTCCCAGGTCCCGTGGACGGGCGCGGTGAGGGCACGGTCACGGTCGCAGGTCCCGTGGACGGGCGCGATGAGGGCACGGTCACGGTCGTCCGGGTCACGCGCACGGCCGGTCATGGCGCCAGTACCGCCGCTCCATAGCGCTCCAGACGGACGGAGCCGGTCACGGACGCGCCGGTGAGCAGATCCCGGTGGTCGCCCGGCACGTCGACGCTCACCGCGTCCTGCCCGTGGTTCAGTACGAAGAGCAGCGCGCCGCGCCGGACGACCTCGACGCCGGCGGGGATCCCGTCGAGCACCGGGCGGGCGCCCGCGCGGTCCGCCACGTCCGCCAACAGGGCGCGCAGAGCGGCTGGTTCGGGAAGCGTGGAGACGTACCAGGCGCCGCCCTTGCGGAGCACGGCGGGCAGCCCGTCCAGCTCGCCGCCCTTGTACACGGCCTCCACGACCGCGTCCTCGGCCTCGATCTCCTCGGACCACAGGGTCCCCCGGAAACCGTCGCATTCGGCGCGCTCTCCCGCGTCCAGCGGCCACCACTCGTGCAGCGTGCGGACGCCGAACAGCTCGCGCAGCCGCATGTCCATGCCACCGGGCCGCACCCGGTCGTCCTCGTCGGCGACGCCGGTGAGGAAACCGCAGACGAGGGTGCCCCCTCCTCGTACATACGCGAGGAGGTTGTCGATCGCGGCGTCCGTGAGCAGATACAGCTGCGGTACGACGACGAGCTTGTACGCGGTGAGGTCGTGCTCGGGGTGCGCGAAGGCGGAGGCGAGGTGGGCCTCCCAGAGGGCGCGGTGCCAGGCCCGTACGACCTCGAAGTAGTCGACCTCGCTGGAGAGACGGCCGTCCTGCGCACCCGCCCACCACGCGTTCCAGTCGTGCAGGACGGCGATGTCGGATCGCAGTTGACTGTCCGTCACCTCAGTGCCGATCAAGGCGAGTTCGCCGCCCAGCTGCTTGATCTCCTGGAAGGTACGGCCCCGCTCCCCCGCGTGGCCGAACATCCCCGAGTGGAACTTCTCCGCGCCCTGCCGGGACTGGCGCCACTGGAAGTAGCAGACGGCGTCAGCGCCGCGCGCGACGGCCTGCAGGGACCAGAGACGGTTGATGCCGCGCGGTTTTGGGTGGTTGACGCCGCGCCAGTTGACCGGCCCGGCGGCCTGCTCCATGAGCATCCAGGGGCCGCCCGCCGCCTGGGAGCGTGTCAGGTCCTGGATGAGCGCACCGTTCTGCGCGCCGAAGGGGTCGCGCGGATCCGGATAGATGTCGACGGAGACGACATCCTCCTCGGCGGCCCACTTCCAGCCGTCCTGCCCCACCCACATCGGCATGAAGTTGCTGGTCACCGGGACGCGCGGGGTGTGCCGGCGGACGATGTCCCGCTCGGCGACACAGCACTCCAGGAGCATGTCGGAGGTGAAGCGCTTGAAGTCGAGGACGTGCGTCGGGTTCTTCATGTAGTGGGCGTGGCGCGGCGGCAGGATCTCGTGCCACCCGTCATAGCCCTGGCTCCAAAAGGCTGTGCCCCAGGCCTCGTTGAGAGCCTCGACGGTGGCGTACTTGTCCTGGAGCCAGCGGCGGAAGGCGGCGGCCGCCTCGTCGCCGTAGTCGAAGGTGCAGTACTCGTTGTTGATGTGCCACATCGTGAGGGCCGGGTGGCTGCCGTAGCGGGCGGCCAGGTCCTCGGTGATGGCGGCGGCGTACCGGCGGTAGACGGCACTGGAGTGCGAGAAGTGCTGGCGGGAGCCCCACCATTCGACGCGCCCGTCCTCGTCCCGGGGCAGTGTCTCGGGGTGCAGACGGCCTATCCAGGGCGGGGGCGAGGAGGTGGGCGTGGCGAGGACGACACCGATGTCGCTGTCGTGCATCAGGTCCATCAGCCGGTCGAGCCAGCCGAACTCCCTTGCCCCTGGGCGTGGTTCGAGCTTCGCCCAGGAGAAGACACCGAGGGTGACGGAGTTGACGCCGGCCTCCTTCATGAGGCGTACGTCCTCCTGCCAGGTCTCCTCGGGCCACTGCTCGGGGTTGTAGTCGCCGCCGAAGAGGATGCGGCCCCGGGTGGCGTCACTGAGACTCGGCCGCTTGTACGTGGACATCAGACCGGCTCCCCGTACTGGATGCCGCGCCCGTTGGTCCCGAGGTACACCCGGCCGTAGACGCGCGGGTCGCCGGTGATGACCTCACCGATCCAGCCCCACTGGTGGGCGTCGTCATTGATCCGGACCCAGGTCTTGGCCCCGTCGTCCGAGCGGTAGACGGCGGTGATCGTCTCCGTCGAACCGACCTGGTAGATCGCCGGGTAGTCGGCGCCGTCGGCCGCCTTGCCGAAGCCAAGCGTGTACGAGGCCCAGCAGCTGGTCACCTTGTCGAAGCTCGCGCCGCCGTCGGTGGACCGGTACAGGCCGTTCCACTTCACGCTCAGCCACAGGTCACCGGAGCGTCCAGGCGCCGCGACCAGCTTGAACTGACTGTCGCCGGAGGGCAGCCCACTCGCACGCGCCGTGAAGGAACGGCCACTGTCAGTGCTGGCGTATAGCGTTCCTGTGTCGGTGTCGTATGCGTAGAAGAGCGTCGGGTCGGCCGGGTCGGCGACCGGCGTGGCGCCCTTCGGGAAGGAGGAGATCTCGGACCAGGTCGCGCCGTTGTCCGTTGAGCGATGCGCCGCGTACTTCGTGCCGTCCCAGTGCACGAAGGACCACAGCAGCGTACCGCCGTCGGCGCTGGTGGCGATCGGCCCCGGTGCGTTCTTGGCGATGTCGGGCTGGGCCGCGAAGGGCGCCCAGGTCTGCCCGCCGTCGTTCGAGTGGGCGCCGTTGCCGTTGTCGCCCCATCCCGTGCGGACGACGTACGAGGGCTTGGCCGCGGCCTGCGCGAGTCCCGTCGCCGACCCGAACACGGGGTTCGTCGCCATGCCGCGCGACGGAGACGCCGTGAGCCGCTCGTGGTACATCACGCCGATGTCCCCGAGTCCGCTGAGCAGGTGCGCCTCCCCGGCCGGGGGCGAGATCAGCTGGCGCACGGCCGTCTCCTCCAGGCCGCGGATCTCCGGAGCCCACTTCTTGAGGTCGCGGGTGCGGTAGAGGGTCGCGCCGGTCCCGTACACGAGGTGCTTCGAGTCGTACGGGTCGACGGCGACCGCCTGGATCCACCAGCCGAACTTGGGCTGCGTACCACCCCAGTTGAGGAAGGGAGTCTCGGACACGTCGAAGACAGCGGCGTCCTTGAGGGACGTCCAGGTACGGCCGCCGTCGGTGGTGCGGAACACCGTGTCGCCGTCCGCCCAGCGGTTGTTGGTCGAGACGACGACGGTGCCCGCACGGCAGGCGTCGGCCGCCACACCACCGTAGGCGAAGGTGTCCGCCGAACCGTCGGTTGTGGTGCCGCCGGGCTTGACGGGGCTGACGTCCTTCCAGTTGCCGGTGGCCGTCCGCAGCTTGTGCACGCTGCCGTCGGACTGGCCGTTGGGCCCGGGGGCGTTGCCGTACGTCACATACAGCTCGCGGGTGTGCGGGTCGTACGCGGCGCGGAGCGGGACCTTGGCGGCGGTGCCGGACGGCTGCCCGGGGACCGCCTCCCAGGTCGTGCCGTCGGCCGTGCGGTACAGGTTCGCCGTCGCGGAGGTGCCGTCGCCGTCACCCCAGCCGGCGTAGACGGTGCGCCCGGCCGCGACGAGGAAGGTGACGCCCTGCCCGGAGGAGCTCGCGGTCGCCGGGAAGCCGGTCACGGCTGCCCAGGTCGCGCCCCGGTCGGTCGACTTGAGCAACCCGTCGTGCCGGGTGCCCAGCCACAGGGTGTCGCTGTCGCGCGGGTCGACGAGGAGCCGTTCCCCGGCTCCCCGCCCGTCCTCGTTGGCGCCGAGCTTCACGGACAGGTCGGTGCGGGTCCAGGTGGTGCCGCGGTCCTCGGAGCGCAGGACCACGCCGTTGCCCGCCCACGCCTGGGCGTAGGTGCCGAGAGCGAGGTAGAGGTGGTTCGGATGCGCGGGATCGACGGCCAGCGCCTCGACGCCGAGCAGGTTCCAGTCGTCCCAGCCGAGGTGGTCGGTGAGCGGCGTCCAGCGGGCCGCGCCGGCGTCCCAGCGGTAGGCGCCGCCGATGTCGGTACGGGCGTAGGCGAGACCGCGCACGGCGTGGTGGAACAGCACACCGGTGACGAAGCCGGTGCCACCGATGACGGCGTTGCGCCAGCGGTACGAAGGCGTGGCGGCCGTTTCGGCGGCGTACGACGGGGCCCCGAGCACGGGGACGGCGGTGAGCGCGGCGGCGGCAGCGGTCCCGGCGAGGACAGCTCGTCTACTCAGGCGGGGCGTGCGCATGACATACCTCGTTCGGGGGAGTGGGAAGCGGGGTTGGTGACAGCGCCCCTACAGGGGCGCGGGGAACTGCGCGACCGGCCACGGCGGACCCGCAGCTCACGGCGGGCGGGCAGTCCACGGACCGCGAGTTCCGGCCGGCCCCGCGGAGCGAACCGTTGGCCCCGCGGAGCGAACCGTTGGGCCCGCCGCGGCCGGCCGCTGACCAGGAGCAGGTCGGCCGCAGCGGGGTCAGCGGGCCGGAGACAGCGGGCTGACGCAAGTCAGCCTTTGACCGCGCCGGTGAGCATGCCCTTCTTGAAGTGCCGCTGGACGAACGGCGAGAGGATCGCGACCGGAAGCAGCGCCATCACCATGACGGCCATCTGGATGGACAGCGGCGACAACTGCCCGGTGTTGATCTGGGTGGCGAGGCCGACCGGGCGTTGCTGCTTCTGCACCAGCTGGATCATGACGTTCTGCAGAGGCATCATGTTCTGGTCGGTCAGATAGATCGACGCGTTGAACCAGGCGCTCCAGTAGCCGACCGCGTAGAACAGGGAGATCACCGCCAGCACCGCCCGCGAGAGCGGCATGACGATCTTCCAGAGGATGCGCCAGTCCCCCGCGCCGTCGATGCGGGCGCTGTCGATGAGTTCGGGCGAGATCCCCATGAAGAACCCGCGCAGGACCAGGATGTTGAAGACACTGACCGCACTGGGCAGGATCAGCGCGAGATAGGTGTCCGTCAGCCCGAGCGCCTGCACCAGGAGATAGGTCGGGATGAGCCCCGCGCCGAAGAACATCGTGGCGAGCAGCGTCATCAGGATCCAGCGGTGGCCCAGCGTGCCGCTGCGCGAGAGGCCGTAGGCGCACAACACCGACACCGCCATGCTGAACAGCGTGCCGACGAGCGTGACACCGATGCTGACGAGCGCCGCCCGCTGCACCTGGCCGCCGCTGAGCAGCTCGTGATAGGCGACGAAGGTGATGTCCTTGGGGACCACCACAAGACCGCCCGTCTCGTCGATGGTCTTCTTCGAGGACAGGCTCGTCACGATCACGATCCACAGCGGGAAGAGGATCGCGAAGCAGGCGATGCCGAGGACGGTGCCCTTGGCGGCTGTCCCGGCCTTGTGCGGCTCCTCCTCCCAGGCGGGACGGGCCGGAGCGGCCCAGGGACTCGGCTTCTTCACCGGAGGCCGGTCGATTACGGCGGTCACTTCTTGTACACCCCCTGCTCGCCCATGACGTGGGCGACCTTGTTCGCCACGAGGACGAGGGTCAGTCCGACGAGGCCCTTGATCAGGCCGGCGGCCGCCGCATAGCTGAAGTCCTGGTTGCGGATGCCGTTCCACCACACATAGGTGTCGAGGACGTCGGAGGCGTCGGGTCCCACCGCCTGCCTCTGGAGCAGCAGTTGCTCGAACCCGACGGTGAGGGCGTCGCCCACGCGCAGGACAAGCAGCAGAGCGATCACCGGACGCAGCGCGGGCAGCGTGATGTGCCACATGCGGCGCCGGCGTCCGGCGCCGTCCATCGCGGCCGCCTCATACAGGTCGTTGGAGACGGATGCCAGGGCCGCGAGGAAGACGATGATGCCCCAGCCCGCGTCCTTCCAGACCATCTGGACCGTGACCAGGTACTTGAAGACGTGCGGATTGGTCATGACGTCGAAGCCGGTGTGCCCGTGCTGGCGCAGGGTCTGAGCGATCACGCCGGCGCCGCCGAAGATCTGCTGGAAGACGGTGACGACCAGGACCCACGAGAAGAAGTGCGGCAGGTACATGACCGCCTGCGCGACCGCCCGCACCCGGGGCCGCACCACGGTGTTGATGAGCAGCGCGAGCAGGATCGGAACCGGGAAGAACAGCAGCAGTTGGAGGAAGAACAGCACGAAGGTGTTCTGTACCGCGTGCCAGAACGCCGAGTCCTGGAAGATCCGCTGGAACTGCTCGAAACCGATCCAGGGGCTGTGCAGCATGGCGACGAAACCATTGTCACCGGCGTACGGGTCGTAGTCCTGGAAGGCGACCACGTTGCCGAGGATCGGTATGTAGTTGAAGAGCAGGAGCAGCAGGACCGCGGGAAGCGTCATCAGGATCAAGGTGCGGTCACGTCTGAACCTGAGCCGGAAGCTCACCTTCCCCGAGCCTCGCTTCTCCCGGGAACCGGCGGCGCCGCCGGACGCCACCGGTGTCTTCGCGGATGTCTTCGCCTCGGCCCTGCTCCGAGGCACCGTGCTGTGGGACACGGCCTTCTCCTCGCCTCAGCCCTGGGTCACTTGGCCGTGGAGCCGTTGTCGTCGAGCAGCTTCTTGTACCAGGCCCGCAGGTCGTCGCCGCCCTTCTTCTTCCAGTCGGACACGGCCTGCTGGACGTCGCTGATCTTCTTGCGGCCACGCACGACGTCGTCCTCGAGCTGCTCGAAGTCGTCGGCGAGGTTGGACCAGCGGTTCGGCTCGGTGATGGTGAGCCCGTAGAAGGAGGACTTCTTGGTGAAGGCGCCCATACGCTGCTGCCACTCGACCATGCCCTTGGTGACGTCGGGGAAGTCGGGGTGGGCGATGAACGGGGCCGGGTCGCCGGTGTAGTCGAAGGCGCCGACGACCTCGTTCACACCCTTGGTGGTCTTGGTGGGCACGCCCTTCTTCAGGGCGAAGTCGGTGCCTTCGACGCCGTAGTTGGTGAGCAGCCACTCCTTGGTGCCGTAGGGCGACGCGCAGAAGTCGGCGATCGCGAGGAGGTCCTTGATCTGCTGCTTGGAGGCCTTCTTGCTGACGAAGGTGAAGATGTTCGAGGGCTGGACCGCCCAGAGCACCGGGTTGCCGCCGTCGGCCCCGAAGATGTCCATCGCGCCCATCTCGAAGTCCGCTTTCTGGGTGCGCTGCTCGGACGTCTTGCCGAACCAGTCGGACAGGTCCTGGTTGTAGACCAGGATCTTGCCCGCGGTGAACCGGGTGCTCGCGGGGTTGGTGGTCTTGCCGGCCCGCGCGTCCGGGTGGACCACGCCCGCCGCGAAGAGTTTGCGCGCCCACTCCAGGGCTTCGAGGTATTCGTCGGTCTCGACGCGGTTGATCAGCTTGCCGTCGGTGAGGTTCCACCACAGCGCCTTGTCGCTGCCGTTCAGGACGCCGAAGACGTTGAAGGCCGTCCACTTCATGTCGTCGCAGGCCCAGACGCCTCCCTTGGCGTCGGTGGCCTCCTTCGCCCAGGACAGGAACTCCTCAGGGCTCTTGGGGACCTGATAGCCCTTCTTGTCGAAGAGGTCCTTGCGGTAGAACGGCGCGATGTTGGTGACATTGGAGCCGGGCATCGGGATGGCACGGAGCCGGCCGCCGAAGATGGCGCGCTGCCAGGCGTCCGTCGGGACCGCGGCGAGGTTCGGGTATTCCTTGACCTTGTCGCCGGACAGGTAGGGGCCGAGGTCGGCGAACTTGGCGTTGACGGCGCTGGGGATCCGGCCGGTGAGGTTCCAGCCCGGCACGACCACCACGTCCGGGATGTCGCTGGAGGCGAGGATGGCGCCCAGCTTCTCGTCGTAGGTGTTGCCGTCCTGGTTCTGCCAGGTCACCTCGACGCCGATGGCCTCGTTCATGGCCTTGTAGTACGCGTTGTCGTTGGCCGGCGGGGTGCCCCACAGGGGCGCCAGGATCTTGAGCTGGCCGCCGCTGCCCAGCTTCTTCGTCACCGAGGTCTTCAGATCGGCCATCGCGATCGCCGTGGTGAACCCCGCCGCCGACCCGTTCTTCGCCGGGATGTCGGGCCTCACGACGCTCGACGCCACGAAGGTCGGAAGGATCTTCTGGGCGTCCTTCCCGGAGGTGGTGCCCTCCTTCCTGCCGTCCTGCCCGCCGCCGCAGGCGGTGAGCAGCGGCATTCCGCCGGCCACGGCGGCCGCGGCGACCGCCGTGGAGGCGAGGAAGCTTCTCCGGCTGGGAGCGGAGGTGGCGGAGTTCGGCGTCATTGCGTCAACCCTTCATGGCGCACAGCAGGACACCCGGCGGGGAAGCCGTCGGCTGCGGTGTCTTGAGTGGAACTGGCTGAGCTGAAGCGGTCCTCGGAGGACCCCGCCCTCCGAAGAGGGACGTCCTGTGAGTCGAAGCGCTTCGATGTTGCTGCGAGGTTAAGTGAACACCTGGGGGTGCACAAGGGTCGATTCCAAGATTCCTCGGAGGTGTCACGTAACAGATCGGGCCCGCCTGGCACTTGAAGTCGCGGTGAGGAAACGGAGTTGTTGCGCCAGGGTGTCTTGACACCCACCCCTCGGTCGAATGAGCATCGAAGCGCTTCGAAAGTGCCTCGCCGCTCCACCGCAAAGGGATCACCACGTGACCGCACAAACGCCGCCTTCGCCACCTTTCCGTGATGCGCGACTGCCGTTCGCGAAGCGCATCGACGACCTGCTGGGGCGGCTCACACTCGACGAACGGATCGCGTTCCTGCACCAGTTCGCGCCCGCCGTCGAGCGGCTCGGCGTCGGGGCCTTCCGTACCGGCCAGGAGGCCCTGCACGGCGTGGCCTGGATGGGCCCGGCGACGGTGTTCCCGCAGGCCGTGGGCCTCGGCGCGACCTGGAACGACGATCTCGTACGCCGCGTCGGCGAGGCGGTCTCGGCCGAGACCCGCGCCATGGGGGCCCGCGACGACCGCGTGGGCCTCAACGTCTGGTCCCCCACGGTCAACCTGCTGCGCCACCCCCTGTGGGGCCGCAACGGGGAGGGCTACTCGGAGGACCCGAAGCTCACCTCCGCCATCGCCACGGCGTACACCCGCGGCCTGCGCGGCGACCACCCGGACTACTGGCGCACGGCGCCCGTCCTCAAACACTGGCTCGCGCACAACAACGAGACGAACAGGGACACTTCGTCCTCCTCGGTCCGCCCGCGCGTGCTGCACGAGTACGACCTGCGCGCCTTCCGCGAGACGGTGGAAGCGGGCGCGGTGGCCGGTGTGATGCCCGCGTACAACCTGGTCAACGGCCGCCCCAACCACCTCTCGCCGTATCTGCGCGAGCACCTGCGCACCTGGACGGACCAGGAGTTGCTGGTCTGCTCCGACGCGGGCGCGCCTTCCAACCTGGTCGACTCCGAGCACTATTTCGACACCCACGAGGAGGCCACCGCCGCCGCGATCCTCGCCGGCGTCGACAGCTTCACCGACCACGGCACGGACAGCTCCAGGATCGTCGAGCGCGTCCAGGGCGCCCTGGTCCGGGGCCTGTTGAGCGAGACCGACATCGACGCGGCGGTCCGCCACCAGTTGGCGGTCCGCTTCCGCCTCGGCGAGTTCGACCCGCATGCGGACCCCTACGCCGACATCAAGGACTTCGACACCCCGGCTCACCGCGCGCTCGCCCGGGAAGCGGCGGAGCAGGCGATCGTCCTCCTCAAGAACGACGGTCTGCTGCCACTGGGCCCCAACGTCCGCGTCGCCGTCGTCGGCCTGCTCGCCGACGAGTCCAAACTCGACTGGTACAGCGGCACACTCATCCACCGCTCGACACCCCTGGAGGGCCTGTACGAGCGCTTCGGCGCCGAGCGCGTGGACTTCGCCGAGGGCGTGGACCGGGTCCGTCTGAGGACGTCGTACGGTACGTATCTGTCGGTGCCCGCCGTCGACGACGCGGCCGACGAGGTGCGCGGCGCCGAGGGCGCCCTGGACCCGGCGCTGCTCGCGGGCCGCACGGACCTGCCGCCGCTGACCGCCGACGCCACCGGCACCGAACTGGCGCTCATCGACTGGGGCGAGGGCGTCCTGACCCTGCGCGCCCCCGACGGCCGCTATCTGTCGGTCGCCGACGACGGCTATGTGCGCGCCTCCGCCGACCAGCCCGGCGGCTGGGTCGTCCAGGAGACATTCCGCCTGGAACCCTCCGGATCCCACGAGAACGGTCACCTCCTGAAGCACGCAGGGACGGGCAGGTACGTCTCTGTCGCCGCCGACGGCGTCAAGGTTGCCGACGAGAACGCGGAAACTCTGGAGCTGGAGTTCACCGAGCGGGGCGAGGACGCGGTGGCCCGCGCGGCGGCCGCCGCCGACGTGGTGCTCGTCGTCGCGGGCAACGACCCGCACATCAACGGCCGCGAGACGGAGGACCGCCCCACGCTCCGGCTGCCCGCCCACCAGGAACGGCTGCTGCGTGCCGCCCGCGCGGCGAACCCGCACACGGCGCTGGCCCTGGTCTCCGCGTACCCGTACGCGGTCGACCACGCCGATCTGCCCGCCGTCCTGTGGACCGCGCACGGCGGACAGGCAGCGGGCACCGCCCTGGCCCGCGTCCTCGCCGGCGACGTCTCCCCCGCGGGCCGCCTCCCGCAGACCTGGTACGCCGCCGACGAGGACCTGCCCGACCTCCTCGACTACGACGTGATCGGCGCCCGCCAGACGTACCTGTACTTCGAGGGCACGCCACTGTTCCCGTTCGGACACGGCTTGTCGTACACGTCGTTCGCGTATGCGGATCTTCATGTGCGCGAGGGTGCCGACACGTTGACGGTCTCGTTCACCCTCACCAACACCGGCGAGGTGGCCGCCGACGAGGTGGCCCAGGTCTACATCCGCGCCGTCGACCCGTCCGTGCCGCGCCCGCGCCGCGAGCTGGTGGCACACCGCCGGGTCCACCTCACTCCCGGCGCCTCCATGTCTTTCGCTTTCGAAGTCCCGCTGTCCGCCTTCGAGTTCTGGGACGTGGCGCTCGGCCGCCCGCGCCTGGAGCCGGGCGGGTACGAACTCCTCGTCGGCGCGTCCAGCGAGGATCTCCGACTCCGTACGACGGTCGAACTCGACGGCGAGCCTGGCGCACCCCGCCCGGCCCTCGAACGCGGCCTGAACGCAGCCGACTTCGACGAACAGCGGGGCATCGTCCTCGTCGACCGTACGAAGGTGGCGGGCGACGCGGTGACGCCGGCGGGCGACGGAGCGGGTGAACTCGTCTACCGCGACTGCGATTTCGGCGACGGTGTCACGGGCGTCACCATCGAGGCGTCCGGCGAGGGGGTCGTGGAACTCTCCCTGGACGGCGGTTCGTCGGTCACCGTGCTGACGGTGAGCGGGACGAAGGGACCGTACGACTACACCACGCTCGGCGCGGGGATGAGCGCCGCGGGTGTGCACGACGTCCATCTCGGGCTGCGCGGCCCGCTGCGGCTCGCGCACGTCGGCTTCTCCGGCTGAGGGTCCGGAGAGGCTGATACAGGGGTCCGGCACCGGAAGGCATCGGTGCCGGGCCCCTTCGAAGAGCTTACCTGAAAATGATTGTCACAAGCTATGGCGACTTCCGGCCATCCGGAGATACGCCGACGGCCGGAGCCCCCGCACAGCGGGCTCCGGCCGTCGGCGTCCACGCCCTTAGAGCGCGAGGCCCGTCAGCACCAGCACCCGCTCGTAGGTGTAGTCGTCCATCGCGAACTTCACGCCCTCGCGGCCGACACCGGACTGCTTGACCCCGCCGTACGGCATCTGGTCGGCGCGGTAGGACGGCACGTCGCCGATCACTACGCCGCCCACCTCCAGCGCGCGGTGGGCGCGGAAGGCGGTCTGCAGGTCGTGCGTGAACACACCGGCCTGGAGCCCGTACTTGGAGGAGTTGACGGCGGCGAAGGCGGCGGCCTCCCCCTCCACCTTCTGCACGGTGAGGACCGGCCCGAAGACCTCCTCGCAGGAGACCGTGACGTCCGCCGGTACGTCGGTGAGCACGGTCGGCGCGTAGGAGGCGCCGTCGCGCTTGCCACCGGTGTGCAGCGTGGCACCGGCCTGGACGGCCTCGTCGACCCACGACTCGACACGCTGGGCGGCGTCCTCGCTGACCAGCGGGCCGACGTCCGTCTTGGCGTCGGACGGGTCACCGGTCACCTGGGCCTCGACGGCGGCGACCACGCGCGGCAGCAGCCGCTCGTACACCGACGCGTCGGCGATCACACGCTGCACGGAGATGCAGGACTGGCCGCCCTGGTAGTTGGAGAAGGTCGCGATGCGGGTCGCGGCCCAGTCCAGGTCCTCGTCGCTCGCCCAGTCGCCGAGCACGACGGCCGCGCCGTTGCCGCCCAGCTCCAGGGTGCAGTGCTTGCGCGGCACCGAGTCCATGATCGCGTAACCGACCTTCTCGGACCCGGTGAAGGAGATGACGGGCAGGCGCTCGTCCTGGACGAGGGCGGGCATGCGGTCGTTGGCGACCGGGAGGATGCTCCACGAGCCGGCGGGCAGCTCCGTCTCGGCGAGCAGGTCGCCGATGATCAGGCCGGACAGCGGGGTGGCGGGCGCCGGCTTCAGGATGATCGGCGCGCCGGCGGCGATGGCCGGGGCGATCTTGTGGGCGCACAGGTTGAGCGGGAAGTTGAAGGGAGCGATGCCGAGGACGACGCCCTTCGGGAAGCGCCGGGTGAGGGCGAGGCGGCCCTGGCCACCGAGGTCGGTGTCGAGGCGCTGAGCCTCGCCGCCGTTGAAGCGGCGCGCTTCCTCGGCGGCGAACCGGAACACGGACACCGCGCGGCCGACCTCGCCGCGGGCCCACTTGATCGGCTTGCCGTTCTCGGCGGAGATGAGCTGCGCGATCTCCTCGGTGCGCTCGACCAGGCGCCTGCTGACGTGGTCGAGGGCGGCGGCGCGCACGTGGGCCGGGGTGGCGGCGAACTCGTCGCGCACGGCATAGGCGGCGGCCACGGCCTCCTCGACCTGCGCCTCCGTCGGCACGCTGACCTGGCCGACGACTCGGCCGTCCCACGGCGAGGTGACGTCGAACGTGGTCTCACCGGTGGCCTGGCGGCCGGCGAGCCAGAAGGCGTGGGTGGAAGTCATTGTGAAGTCCCGGCCCTTCCGAGGTTGAGGTGTCCTTGGCTTTCGGATCCACGGTAGGGCCGCGGGGACCAGGGGGCGCTTGTCCGACTCGTAGCAGTCCCAGGGCGGCCCACGCCACTTTGTCAGGTCGGAGACTTTCAGCCCGTCCGGCGTTCGAGGACGAGCGCGTCGGCGCGATACGGGGGTCTGGGGGCCGAGCCCCCAGCGAGCCCCCAGGGACGATGGGGGTCACCCCGCTCGAGCGAAGCCGAGAGTGGGGGAGATAGGGGCGGAGGAAGCGACTGCAGCCATCAGCAACTCCTCCACAGACCGGCTCCTCCACCGGCCGGCCACGCCACGGGCCAGCTCGCCACGGGCCGGCCCCACCACGGGCCAGCTCGCCATGGGCCAGCTCGCCACGGGCCGCCTCCGCCACGGGCCGGCCCCACCACGGGCCGGCTCGCCACCGGCCCGTCACTCCCCCGCCGCGGCCGTCGCCTTCAACGCCAGCCAGAGTTCCATCCGCACATCCGGGTCGTCCAGCGACCGCCCCAGGATCTCCTCGACCCGCCGCATCCGGTACCGGAGGGTGTGCCGGTGAACCCCGAGATCGGCGGCCGCCGCGTCCCACTGCCCGTGCCGCGACAGCCACGCCCGCAGCGAGGCCACCAGATCCCCCCGTCCGGTCGCGTCATGCTCGCGCAGCGCCCGCAGCAGCCCGTCCGCGAACGCCCGAACCGCGTCATCCGCGAGCAACGGCAGCACGGACCCGGCCGCCAGCTCCTCGTGCTCCACGAGGAACCTCCCGCGCCGCCGGGCCACGGACAGCGCCTGCTCGGCCTGCTTGTAGGCGGCCGCCGCGGCGATCGGCCCGGCGGGCGCCGAGAGCCCGACGACCAGCTCGTCCTCGTCCCCGACGGGCTGCTCCCGTACAGCAGCCCGCGCCGCCTCCAGAGCCACCGCGTACTCCCCGCACGCGGCGACCGCCGCACCCCCGTCCACGGCGAGTACGACGAGCCGCTCCCCGACGGGCACGACGAGCACCGACTCACCGGAGCGCGCGGCGGCGGACTCGACGATCTCGGCGAGCCCGCCGAGCGGGTCGCCGTTGGTGTCGGGCACGGCGACGGCCGCCTTCGAGAGCGCCGCGGCACCCACGCGCGCGTGCCCGTCGGCGTGCGCCCGCGCGGCGGACGCGGACGCCGACTCGGCGAGGATCAGCCGGAAGGGCGCGTCGAGCAGCTCGCCGTACAGGTCCCCGGCGACGGCCCGCGCGTGATCGGGCTCTCCGGCCAGCAGCATCCTCAGCACGGCCGCGCCGATCCGCTGCTCGGCCGCGTGCAACGGCCGGGACCGCTCGGTGGTGAGCGTGAGCAGGGCGATCGCCGAGTGCACGGCGTACCGCTCGGCGGTGCCGAGGGCCGCGGCGGTCCCCACGGCGAGCGCGGCGCGTGGCCGCCGCCCGGTCCCGAGGGAGTGCAGTTCGACGCGGTCCTCGCCCCCCACCACCGAACTGGCCGGCGCGGGACGCTCCCGCAGCCGCTCCACGTCCGGGGTGAGCCGCGCGGCGCGGCGCCCCGCCCAGTCGGGCGCGGTGGCGACGAGGGCCCCGGAAGCGTCGTACAGCGCCGCCCATCCGTCGACCTGCCCGGCGAGCGCGGACAGCAGCCCCTCGGGCCCGTCGCTGAGCGCCTGCTTGGTCAACTCGCGCTGCGCGGCGAACCCGGCGGTGACGGCGCGGTACTGATCCGCGGCGATAGCGGCGGACACCGCCTTGCTGATGGCGAGGAAGGGCGTGCGCCGGGGCACCTCCAGCAGCGGCAGCCCCTCTTCCTCCGCCGCGTCGACGAGCGCCTTCGGGATCTCCTCGTAGTTGACCCCGACGGCGAAGCCGAGCCCGACGACCCCGGATCCCGCCAGCCGCTTCACATAGCGCCGCATGGCCTCGGGGTCCTCCGCGTCCAGTTTGAGCGCGGTGATCAGCAACAGCTCCCCGCCCTCCATGTACGGCACGGGGTCGGCGAGCTCACTGACGTGCGCCCAGCGGACGGGCACATCCAGGCGGTCCTCGCCCGCGCGCACGGTGAGCTTCAGCGCGGAGTGGTGGACGAGCGAGGCGAGCGTGGGGGGCATGAGGCCTTCAGGTCTGTGTGATCTTTGTGATCTTTTGGCCGCCACGTATGAACGACCTGTGTCGATTCTGCCTCACCGTACGGTCACCGCGTGACCGCATGCCCATACGTCCCGCTCAGCTCCGCAGATCCACCAGCAACGGCGGGGCGTGCTCCCCCTGCACACTCGTCAGCGACAGCACCGCGTGCCCCGGCGGCACCCCGTGCGCCAGCTCGGACGCGGACCACCGCTCCCGCTCGACCTGCCGCACGGTGACGGCCCGGGCGGTCGGCGCGTGCCCGGTGATCACCCGCCGCAACATGTGCACGGCCTTGCCCGCCGGGGTCTCGGCGATGATCTGCCGGTCGGTGACGTCCCGCGCCTCGATCCACTCCTTGCCCCAGACCTCGGCGAAGTCCTGCCCGTCCCAGGGGGTGAGCCCGGCCAGTGCCATGCGGCAGCCGATGGCGCCGAGCAGCGGGCTGCGCAGCGGCCGGGGCACGTCGTCGAGCGTGCGCAGGGTCAGCACGGCGCCTGCGTTTCCGGACCGCAGCCGCTGAATCCCGCGTACGGCCTCGGGCGTGACGATCCCCGTCGCGTCGTCGAGCACCAGACAGGCGAACAGCGACCTGTCCTCGCGCACCGCGACACTCGCCGTGAACTGGGCGAGCACCAGCCTCGCGAGGATGCGCGAGGCGTCCGCGTGCCCGCGCGCGGGCAGATCGATCCGTACCCGCACCGGATGGTCGAGGGCCCGCAGCGAGAAGGGCCGCGACTGTCCGGACGTGTCGAAGAACCCCGCGAACGCGGGCCGGTCGAGCAGCGCCACCCGGTCCGCGAGCACCGCCCCTCCGTCCCCCGGCTGACCCAACTGGCGCGCGCGTGCGTCGAGTTCCCGCAGGAGCGACTCCTGTCCGGTGTCCTCCAGTGCCTTGCGCAGCGCGCCCAGCGGTCCGGGAGCGCCGTCGAGGAGCTGCCGAAGTTCGGGCACCGACGGGAACCGGCCGTGGACGGCCTGGAAGGGGCCCAGCAGCTGGGCGAGCACGGTGGTCGACCGCCGGCTGTCGCCTCCGGGGTGCGGATCGGCGAGATCCCCGACGAGCGCCTCGGCGAGCACGGCCGCGGCCTCGTCGGGGTCGGTGGTCCCGCCGTACAGGTCGAGGTCGTACACGGACTCGGGATTCCCGATCCGTACGACGACGTCGTAGGCGTCCACGGGCCCGAGCCCGGCGCCCGCGGCACCCACCACGACCACCGCGGCCCGCCCGGCGAGCGCGTGCAGGCACAGCGACTCGGCGAGCGGCCAGACGACACCACCGGTCTTCCCGGAGCCGGCGGGGCCGACGGCGAGCAGCGAAGTGCCCAGCAGGTCGGGCCCGAGGGCGAGTCCGGTGCCGCGATAGGCATACGGATTGCGCGGATCGTCCGCCGTCGTCCCGAGCCGCACCTGCCCGGTCACGAGATCGTGCCGGGCGAGCCGGCCGGGCAGATCGCGTTCTCCGGAGGGATGCAGACAGGCGGCGGCGCCGTCCTTCAGCACCGCCCCGGTGAACGTGGCGAGGCTGTGCCGTCCGCTCCGTACGCCCTGCCAGGCGCGGGCGATCCGGGCGTGGTCGACGTCGCGCATCAGCCCGGTACGGGCCTCGGCGGCGAGCCGGTCGGCGGCGTCGCTCGCACCGGCGGCACGGAGCTGGTTCCACTGGGCGGGGTCTTCCTCGGGCGCGGGCGGGCGCTCGCTCACGGGAGCGGCCCGCTGCCAGGCCGGCAGCCCGTAGCGCCGCCACACTTCACCCCATCGGCCGAGCCGGCCGACGGCGATCACGATGATGAGGGCGATCAGCGTGTAGTAGCCGTACCAGAGAAACGCGTTTCCGACGCGATCGCCGCTGTGCCGCCAGGAGTCAGGGGTGAACAGCTCCAGCGGCAGCACCCACCAGCCGCCCAGGTAGCCGTTCCACAGCAGCGACCAGACCAGCCAGCCGACCAGAAACGCGATCACGGCCCCGCTCAGCAGCTGCCGCGCCGGAATCCGCTCCGGCTCCTCCTCGGGCCGCGGCCGGTGCCCGAACCGCCACACCCCGGGCGCCGTCTCGGGCCGGGGCGCCCGCACCCAGGCCAGGAAGTCCGACCCGTCCGGCAACGGCGGCACGCCGGGCGCCCGCGCGGGCCGGGGCGGCACACCGGGCGCCACCGGCACATCTGGCGGCCCCGCCGGACGCGGCACACGATTGGCATGCGTGCCCCGCGCGTCCTGCGTCCCGTCGCTGTCCATCGCCCTTGCCCCCTGACCAGCCGCTCCGTGCGTCGTCCGCGAGTCAATCTAGTGCCCTCACGGGGCGAGTTCACCGTTTACACGGCCGGGCCCGCACGGATACCCGGCGGCGGCGCGCCCGCCGCTCTATGTCCATCACGGACAAGCGAATCCCCCGACACCGCCCACATGGAGCATGCCCACCCCCTGTCCCCGGCCCTAGCCTGCGAAGAAAGAACGTAAGCGTCCGAAAACACCGGTCGGCAGCCGTCCCTAGGAACCACCGCCGCACCCCCGTTTCGCAAGATCATCAGGGAGCCCCTCATGACCGCACTTCCGCAGGAGCGCCGCGTCGTCACCGCCATCCCCGGCCCGAAGTCGCAGGAGCTGCAGGCCCGCCGTATCGCCGCGGTCGCGGCCGGTGTGGGCTCGGTGCTCCCTGTGTTCACCACGCGCGCCGGCGGCGGGATCATCGAGGACGTCGACGGGAACCGTCTGATCGACTTCGGCTCCGGCATCGCCGTGACATCCGTCGGCGCGAGCGCCGAGGCCGTCGTACGCCGGGCCTCCGCCCAGCTGCAGGACTTCACCCACACCTGTTTCATGGTCACGCCGTACGAGGGGTACGTCGCCGTCGCCGAGGCGCTGGCCGAGCTCACGCCGGGTGACCACGCCAAGAAGTCGGCCCTGTTCAACTCGGGCGCCGAGGCCGTCGAGAACGCCGTCAAGATCGCCCGTGCGTACACCAAGCGTCAGGCCGTCGTCGTCTTCGACCACGGCTACCACGGCCGCACGAACCTCACGATGGCGCTGACCGCCAAGAACATGCCGTACAAGCACGGCTTCGGCCCGTTCGCGCCCGAGGTCTACCGCGTCCCGGTGGCGTACGGCTACCGCTGGCTGACCGGCCCGGAGAACGCCGGCGCCGAGGCGTCCACCCAGGCCATCGACATGATCAACAAGCAGATCGGCGCCGAGAACGTCGCCGCGATCATCATCGAGCCGGTGCTCGGCGAGGGCGGCTTCATCGAGCCCGCCAAGGGCTTCCTTCCCGCCATCAGCAAGTTCGCCCAGGACAACGGCATCGTCTTCGTGGCAGACGAGATCCAGTCCGGCTTCTGCCGCACCGGCCAGTGGTTCGCCTGCGAGGACGAGGGCATCGTCCCCGACCTGATCACCACCGCCAAGGGCATCGCGGGCGGTCTGCCGCTCGCCGCCGTCACCGGCCGCGCCGAGATCATGGACGCCGCGCACGCGGGCGGCCTGGGCGGCACCTATGGCGGCAACCCGGTGGCCTGCGCGGGTGCGCTCGGCGCGATCGAGACGATGAAGGAGCTCGACCTCAACGCCAAGGCGAAGAACATCGAGGCCGTCATGAAGGCCCGCCTCGGCGCGATGGCCGAGAAGTTCGACATCATCGGCGAGGTCCGCGGCCGTGGCGCCATGATCGCCATCGAGCTCGTCAAGGACCGCGCCACCAAGGAGCCGAACGCGGAGGCGGCCGGCGCCCTCGCCAAGGCCTGCCACCAGGAGGGCCTGCTGGTCCTGACCTGTGGCACCTACGGCAACGTCCTCCGCTTCCTGCCCCCGCTGGTCATCGGCGAGGACCTGCTGAACGAGGGCCTCGACATCATCGAGCAGGCCTTCGCCCGCATCTGACGCCCCAGCCGCCCCAGCAGCGGACTCCGGATCACCGGTCACACCGGATTCCGCTTGGTTCCGGTGCCAGGGCGGCCAGGGTCAGAGCGTGTGAAGAAGGTGTGCGAGGTGCATGACGGGACGCGATTCCGTCTGTCGGAGCAGGACCCCCTGTCGTAAGTTCTACCCAGATGAGAGATACACCCCGCCCACAGGGGACTGTGGGTGACACCGGGTCGAGGCCTCCCCAGCTTCGCCCTGGTCGTGCCCTCGCGCACACACTCGGAGCTTCCGGCTCCGGATCTCCTCACCGATCGGACAGTCGCCCGCCCCAAACCCCCCGGGGCGCGCGGCATTCCGATCTGGACGGCCGCCTCGGAACTACCCCCCCTGTTCCGGGGCGGCCGACCTTCCTCCTCGGCCTCCCGGCCCTCCTCTTCGCGCTGATCACCTGGCAGGTCGCCGCCCACGGCCCCCTCGCCCGCGCGGACGAACGCCTCAGCGGCTCCCTGGTCCACCCGGCCCGCGTCTACGAACTCCTCGCCGGCCTCGGCAACATCACGGTCGCCGTGCCGGTCCTCACCGTCGTCCTCGGGTACGTGGCCGTCCGCGCCCGCCGGGCAGGTATCGACCGCTGGTGGCTGCCGTCCACCGGGGCGGCGGTGCTGATGGCCGCCGTACCGGCACTGATCGTCCCCCTGAAGGAACTCCTCGCCCGCCCGGGCCCCCCGGTCATGGGCCCGGGCACGGGCTTCTACCCCTCGGGCCATACGGCGACCGCGGCCGTCGCGTACGGCGCCGCGACCCTGCTCCTCCTCCCCTGGCTGCGCATCACGGTCGCCCGCCGCGGGCTGGTCATCACCTGTCTCGTCCTGAACGCCCTGGTCGCTTTCGGCCTGATCCGCCGCGGCTACCACTGGCCCCTGGACGTGGTGGCGAGCTGGTGCCTGTGCGCCGTGCTGCTGAGAGGACTCGCGATGTTCCTCAGCCGAAATACCCGTCGAAGTTCGTCGAGAACTCCCAGCTCGAGTACCGGTCCCAGTTGACCGACCAGGTCATCAGGCCGCGCAGGGCCGGCCAGGTGCCGTGGGTGGTGTACGAGCCGCAGTTGCTCTTCTTGGTGAGGCAGTCGAGGGCCTTGTCCACCTCGGTCGGGGACACGTAGCCGTTGCCCGCGTTCGTCGAGGCCGGCATGCCGATGGCTATCTGGTCGGGGCGCAGGGGCGGGAAGACGTTGTTCGCGTCGCCCGCTACCGGGAAACCGGTCAGGAGCATGTCGGTCATGGCGATGTGGAAGTCGGCGCCGCCCATGGAGTGGTACTGGTTGTCGAGGCCCATGATCGAGCCGGAGTTGTAGTCCTGGACGTGCAGGAGGGTCAGGTCCTCGCGCAGGGCGTGGATGACCGGGAGGTAGGCGCCGGCGCGCGGGTCCTGGCCGCCCCATTTGCCGGTGCCGTAGTACTGGTAGCCGAGCTGGACGAAGAAGGTCTCCGGGGCCATCGTCAGGACGAACTTCGTACCGTACTTGGCTTTCAGTGTCTTCAGCGCCGAGATCAGGTTCACGATCACCGGCGTCGTCGGGCTCTTGAAGTCGGTGTCGCTCGCGTCCAGGGAGAGCGAGTGGCCCTCGAAGTCGATGTCCAGGCCGTCCAGGCCGTAGGTGTCGATGATCTTCGAGACCGAGGAGACGAAGGTGTCGCGGGCGGCCGTGGTGGTGAGCTGCACCTGGCCGTTCTGGCCGCCGATCGAGATCAGCACCTTCTTGCCCGCCGCCTGCTTCGCCTTGATGGCCGCCTTGAAGTCGGCGTCGCTCTCGACCGTCGGGCACTCGGTGACCGGGCAGCGAGTGAAGCGGATGTCGCCGGAAGTGGTGGAGGTGGGTTCGCCGAACGCCAGGTCGATGACGTCCCAGCTGTCGGGTACGTCGGCCATGCGGGTGTAGCCGGCGCCGTTGGCGAAGCTCGCATGGAGGTAGCCGACGAGGGCGTGGGTGGGGAGGTCCGCAGAGCCGCCGCCCGACCCGGCGGAGGTGGTTGCCGTGACGGTCGCCGACTTCGCGGACTCCCCCGCGTCGTTGGTCGCGGCGACCTGGAAGGAGTACGCCGTGGAGGGTGACAGGCCGCTCACGGTCGCCGAAGTGCCGGTGGCCGTCTGGATTTTGACGCCGTCGCGGTAGAGGGCGTAACCGGTCGCGCCGGGCACCGTCGACCAGGACAGGGCGACCGTGGACGACGTGACCGCGCCGACCGCCAGGCCGGTGGGCGCGGCCGGGGGCCGGCCGGCGTCGACACCGGGGCCGACCAGGGAGAGGTCGTCGGCGTAGTAGGTGCCCGTGCCGTACCAGCCGTGCGTGTAGATCGTGACCTTGCTGGTGGCGGTGCCGGTGCGGAAGGTGGTGGTGAGCTGCTGCCAGTCGGTCGCGGACTGGGTCCAGGTGGAGACGTCGGTGGTGCCGGTGCCGCTCGCCCCGAGGTAGACATAGCTGCCGCGGACGTAGCCGGAGAGGGTGTACTGGGAGTCGGGTTTGACGGTCACGGTCTGGGAGCACTGTGCGTAGTCGCTGCCGGCCGGGGTCGCCTTCAGCGCCGAATTTCCGCTTCGCACAGGTGAGTTGACGGTGGCGGCCGCCGTGCAGGTCCAGCCGTCGAGGCCCGACTCGAACCCGCCGTTCCTGGCGAGGTCCGCGTCGGCCGCACGGGCGGCCGACGAGAGCGCGGCAAGGCCGGATACGGCCAGGCCGGTGGCCGTGCACACGGCGAGAAGTCTTCGAGGTACGAACGGTCCGGTGCGATCCACAACTGCCTCCGGGCATGGGGGAATCGGGAGGGTGGAGCGCGGCCCAACTTGGTCCAGACCAATTCTGTTGTCAAGACCTCTGACGCGTACGACGCCTGTGACCGTTGCCGGGGTCCGGCCCCGTCACGGCTATCGGTCCTCGTTTCCGGCGAGACCCGCCGCGGCCTCGTGCATGGCCAGTTCCAGCAGACCGGGATCCGTGAGCGTGCCCGAGCCGTCCGGCGGAATCAGCCAGCGGACCCCGCCGGTCGACCGGCCCGGGTACGGCACCACGATCCAGGTACCGCGACCCGCAGTGCGCACCCCCGTGCCGAGCCACCGGGCCGCCGTGCCCGCGGGCACGAAGAAACCCATCCGGGCGTCGCCGAAGTCGACGAGCACCGGGCCGAGTTGGTCGATCACCCTGCTGAGCACGTCGAGCGTCGGATAGCCGAGCTCGCCCGGCAGGATGAGTACGTCCCAGGCCCTGCCCGCCGGAAGCAGCGCGACCCCCATCGGATTGCGCTCCCACTCCCACCGGCAGGCCTCGGGATCCGGAGCCACCGATGCCAGCCACTCGACCGCCGTCTTAGCCCCTGTCATGGCGGAACCTCCCTTTCTCGTGTCGACGCTGGTCGCGTCACAAGGGAGAGGGAGGTTCGGGCCGGGCATTACGCGGGTTCTGAATAATTGTTGACGGGAGGCGCGTCTCGGTCAGCTGTCGAACCCGTCAACGGTCAGCTGTCGAAGCCGAGCCCCAGCTTGTCCATCGTCTTCAGCCAGAGATTGCGCTTGCCGCCGCGCGTGTCCGCCCGCGCCAGCGACCACTTGGTGAGCGCGATGCCGGTCCAGGCGAAGGGCTCCGGCGGGAACGGCAGCGGCTTCTTGCGCACCATGTCCAGCTCGGTACGTTCCGTGCGCTCCCCCGCGAGCAGATCGAGCATCACGTCCGCGCCGAACCGGGTGGCGCCCACCCCGAGGCCGGTGTACCCCGCCGCGTACGCGACCTTGCCCTGATGGGCCGTGCCGAAGAACGCCGAGAAACGCGAGCAGGTGTCGATCGCGCCGCCCCAGGCGTGGCTGAAGCGGACGCCCTCCAGCTGCGGGAAGCAGGTGAAGAAGTGCCCGGCGAGCTTGGCGTAGGTCTCCGGGCGGTCGTCGTACTCCGCGCGCATCCGGCCGCCGTACGGGTAGACAGCGTCGTAACCGCCCCACAGGATCCGGTTGTCGGCCGACAGCCGGAAGTAGTGGAACTGGTTCGCGGAATCCCCAAGGCCCTGGCGGTTCTTCCAGCCGATCGACGCCAGCTGGTCGGCGGTGAGCGGCTCGGTCATCAGCGCGTAGTCGTAGACCGGCACGGTGTACGCCCGCACGCGCTTGACCAGGTTCGGGAAGATGTTGGTGCCCAGCGCGACCCGGCGGGCGCGGATCGAACCGTACGGCGTGCGTACGGCCATGCCGGCGCCGTACGGCTTCAACTGGAGCGCGGGAGTGTGCTCGTACACCCGCACCCCCAGCCGCAGGCATGCCCTCTTCAGGCCCCAGGCGAGCTTGGCGGGGTGGAGCATGGCGACGCCGCGGCGGTCGTGCAGCCCGGCGAGGAATGTCGGTGAGTCGACTTGTTCCCGTACCGCCTCGGTGTCGAGGAACTCGATGCCGTCGGCGAGTCCCTCGCGCTCCAGTTCCTCGTGCCACGCGCGCAGTTCGGCCGCCTGGTGCGGCTCGGTGGCGACATCGATCTCGCCGCTGCGCTCGAAGTCGCAGTCGAGCGAGTAGCGGGCGACCGCCGCCTCGATCGCGTCGAGGTTGCGGGCGCCCAGTTCCTCCAGCTTCCTGATCTCCTCGGGCCAGCGGGTGAGGCCGTTGGCCAGACCGTGCGTGAGCGAGGCGGCGCAGAAGCCGCCGTTGCGGCCGGAGGCGGCCCAGCCCACCTCACGGCCCTCGACGAGGACCACCTCGCGCCCCGGGTCGCGCTCCTTGGCGATCAGCGCCGTCCACAGTCCGCTGTAGCCGCCGCCGACGACGAGCAGGTCGCAGGTCTCGGCGCCGGTGAGCGCGGGCTCCGGACGGGGTTTGCCGGGGTCGTCCAGCCAGTACGAGACCGGCTGGGCGTCGGAAAGAGACTTCGTCCAGTGATTCCAAGGGGTCATGGCGCTTGGGGCCATGATTTCAACTCCCTACAAGGGTTTGCGAGGGTTATGCCTTTTGCTTGTTCCGGCGGTTGCCCACGACCATTCCGGCCAGGACGAACAGTACGGCGACGAGGAACATGGCCGTACCGATGACATTGATCTGAACGGGTGTTCCGCGCTGGGCCGAGCCCCAGACGAACATGGGGAAGGTGACGGTCGAGCCGGCGTTGAAGTTGGTGATGATGAAGTCGTCGAAGGAGAGCGCGAAGGCGAGCAGCGCACCCGCGGCGATTCCGGGGGCCGCGATGGGCAGGGTGACGCGCAGGAAGGTCTGCGCCGGACCGGCGTACAGGTCCTGCGCCGCCTGCTCCAGGCGCGGGTCCATCGACATGACACGTGCCTTGACGGCGGTGACGACGAAGCTGAGGCAGAACATGATGTGGGCGATCAGGATCGTCCAGAAGCCCAGCTGAGCGCCCATGTTGAGGAAGAGGGTGAGCAGCGAGGCGGCCATCACGACCTCGGGCATCGCCATCGGCAGGAAGATCAGCGAGTTCACCGCGCCGCGCGCGCGGAAGCGGTAGCGGACCAGCGCGAAGGCGATCATCGTGCCCAGGACGGTGGCCCCGATCGTCGCCCAGACGGCGATCTGAAGGCTGATCGAGAGTGAGCCGCACATGTCGGCGACCCCGCACGGGTCGCGCCATGCGTCCGTCGAGAACTGCTGCCACTCGTAATTGAAGCGCCCCTTCGGCTTATTGAAGGAGAACACCGTGACGACGACATTGGGCAGCAGCAGATATCCGAGTGTCAGGAGTCCCGCGATGACCACGAGATGACGCTTGAGCCAGCGTACGAAGGCCATTTAAACCAGATCCTCCGTCCCGGACTTACGGATGTAGAGCGTGACCATGATGAGGATCGCGGCCATGAGGATGAAGGAAAGCGCCGCGGCCGTCGGATAGTCGAGAATCCGCAGGAACTGGGTCTGGATGACGTTGCCGACCATCCGGGTGTCCGTGGAGCCGAGCAGGTCGGCGTTCACGTAGTCACCGCTGGCGGGGATGAACGTCAGCAGCGTCCCGGACACCACACCCGGCATCGACAGGGGGAACGTCACCTTGCGGAACGTGGTGAACGGCCTGGCGTAAAGGTCGCCCGCCGCCTCGTGCAGACGTCCGTCGATCCGCTCCAGCGAGCTGTAGAGCGGCAGGATCATGAACGGCAGGAAGTTGTACGTGAGTCCGCAGACCACTGCCAGTGGCGTGGCCAGCACGCGGTGGCCGTCGGTCATGCCGAGCCAGTTCGTGACGGACAGGATGTGCAGCGAGTTGAGGGTGTGCACGACAGGGCTGCTGTCCGCGAGGATCGTCTTCCAGGCGAGCGTGCGGATCAGGAAGCTGGTGAAGAACGGCGCGATGACCAGGATCATGATCAGGTTGCGCCAGCGGCCCGCGCGGAAGGCGATCAGATACGCGAGCGGATAGCCGAGCAGCAGGCACAGGATCGTGGCCGCACCGGCGTAGAGCACCGAGCGAAAGAACTGCGGCCAGTAGTCGACGAGGGCGTTCCAGTACGTCTGGAAGTGCCAGGTGACCTTGAAGCCCTCCTCCAGGGAGCCCGTCTGGACGGACGTGGAGGCCTGGTAGATCATCGGCAGCGCGAAGAAGACGATCAGCCACAGGATGCCGGGCAGCAGCAGCCAGTACGGGACGAGGCGGCCGCGTTTGCGGGGCGGCTTCTTCTCCGGGGCGGTCGGCGCGAGAGGCGGGGGCGCCTCGGTGAGCGTGGACATCAGGCCGCCTCTTCCTCGACGGTCTCGACGCCCGCGTCGATGTCCTGCGTGGCGTCCAGGCCGAAGGTGTGCGCCGGGGACCAGTGCAGGACGACGTCGGCGCCGGGGGTGAGCCGGGAGTCGCGGTCGATGTTCTGGGCGTAGACCTCGAACTCGGGGCAGACCGCGCTGTCGATGACGTACTGGGTGGAGACGCCGATGAAGCTGGAGTCGGCGATCTTGCCGGTGATGCGGTTGCGGCCCACCGGGATCTCGCCCGCGTCGTCGGCGTGGGTGAGGGAGATCTTCTCCGGGCGCACACCGACCAGGACCTTGCCGCCGGTCGTGGTGGGCGCGGAACATCGCGCCTCGGGCAGGACGAGCTTGCCGCCGCCCGCCTTGAGGACGATCTCGTCGCCGCTCTTGGAGTCGACCTCGGCCTCGATGAGGTTGGAGGTGCCGAGGAAGTTGGCGACGAAGGTGGTGTTCGGGTTCTCGTAGAGGTCGGCGGGCGAGCCGAGCTGCTCGACGCGGCCCGCGTTCATCACGGCGACCGTGTCGGCCATCGTCATGGCCTCCTCCTGGTCGTGCGTGACGTGGATGAAGGTGATGCCGACCTCGGTCTGGATGCGCTTGAGCTCCAGCTGCATCTGGCGGCGCAGCTTGAGGTCGAGGGCGCCGAGCGGCTCGTCGAGGAGCAGCACCTTGGGGGTGTTGATCAGCGCGCGGGCCACGGCGACGCGCTGCTGCTGCCCACCGGAGAGCTGGTGCGGCTTCTTGCGCGCCTGCTCGCCGAGCTGTACGAGGTCGAGCATGTCCTCGACCTGCTTCTTCACCGACTTGATGCCGCGCCGCCGCAGGCCGAAGGCGACGTTCTCGAAGATGTCGAGGTGCGGGAAGAGGGCGTACGACTGGAAGACGGTGTTCACCGGCCGCTTGTAGGGCGGCAGGTTCGTCACGTCCTGCTCGCCCAGGGACACCGTCCCCGAAGTGGGCTCCTCCAGGCCCGCGATCATCCGCAGGGTGGTGGTCTTGCCGCAGCCCGACGCGCCGAGGAGGGCGAAGAAGGAACCCTGGGGCACGGTCAGGTCGAGCGGGTGGACGGCCGTGAAGGAGCCGTACGTCTTGCTGATCCCGGAGAGGCGGACGTCGCCGCTGTTGTCATTCGTCATCGTGGTCACGCCCCTGTGAGCTTCGCGAACTTCTCTTCGTAGGCCGTCTCTTCCTTCTGCGTCAGCGAGCGGAAGGCGTGAGACTTGGCGGCCATGGCCTTGTCAGGAATGATCAGCGGGTTGTTCGCCGCGTTCTTGTCGATCTTCGCGAGATAGGGCTTCACTCCGTCGACGGGACACACGTAGTTGATGTAGGCGGCGAGCTCCGCGGCGGGCTCGGGTTCGTAGTAGTAGTCCATGAGCCGCTCGGCGTTCGTCTTGTGACGTGCCTTGTTGGGGATCAGCATGTTGTCCGTGGACGTCAGATAGCCGCTGTCCGGGATGAGGAAGTCGACGTCGGGGCTGTCCGCCTTGAGCTGGACGACGTCGCCGGCCCAGGCGATACAGGCCGCGAAGTCACCCTTGGTGAGGTCCGACGTGTAGTCGTTGCCGGTGAAGCGGCGGATCTGGCCCTTGTCGACGGCCTTCTGCATACGGGCGATCGCCGCGTCGAAGTCGTCGTCCGTGAACTTCTCCGGGTCCTTGCCCAGGTCGAGCAGCGTCATGCCGACGCTGTCACGCATCTCGGACAGGAAGCCGACGCGCCCCTTGAGCTTGGGGTTGTCGAGCATGTCGGAGAGCGACTTGACCTCGATGCCGTCGAGCGCCTTCTTGTTGTAGGCGATGACGGTCGAGATGCCCTGCCAGGGGTAGGAGTAGGCGCGCCCGGGGTCCCAGTCCGGATTGCGGAACTGGTCCGACAGGTTCGTGAAGGCGTGCGGCAGGTTGGAGGCGTTGAGCTTCTGCACCCAGCCGAAACGGATCAGGCGCGCCGCCAGCCAGTCGGTGACGACGATGATGTCGCGCCCGGTGTCCTGGCCCGCCGCCAGCTGCGGCTTGATCTTGCCGAAGAACTCGACGTTGTCGTTGATGTCCTCGGTGTACTTGACCTTGATACCGGTCCGCTGGGTGAACGCGTCGAGCGTGGGGTGGTGCTTCTCGCTGTCGTCGACGTCCATGTACTCGGTCCAGTTGGAGAAGTTGATCGTCTTCTCCTTGGCCGAGTGGTCCTCGGCCGAGACGCCGCCCTGGGTCTTGCCGGCGGCGGGGATCCCGCAGGCGCTCAGCGCCCCCAGACCGCCGACGGCGAGCGCGCCGCCCGCGGAGGCGCGCAGCAGCGACCGGCGGCTGAGGGAGGCCCTGCCGTTCCTGAAACTGCGCCGTAGGGCGGCCAGTTGGACCGGGGACAGGCGTTCGGGCTCGTACTGCTCCATGCTCTGGTGCCCTTTCGGAAGGGTTGCGGCCGTGGTCGTGGCCTGGTCTGCCTCTTGGCCTCAGCCGAAACTCGGCTAGGGCCGGTCCCCGAAGATCGTGCGGTGCCAGTCCTTCCTGGCCACCGCGGTGTTGTCGAACATGACGTGCTTGATCTGCGTGTACTCCTCGAAGGAGTAGGCGGACATGTCCTTGCCGAAGCCGGACGCCTTGTAGCCGCCGTGCGGCATCTCGCTGATGATCGGAATGTGGTCGTTGACCCAGACGCAGCCCGCCTTGATCTCGCGGGTCGCGCGGTTCGCGCGGTAGACATCACG
This sequence comes from Streptomyces sp. NPDC048415, assembly GCF_040651675.1. NCBI lineage: Bacteria > Bacillati > Actinomycetota > Actinomycetes > Kitasatosporales > Streptomycetaceae > Streptomyces > Streptomyces sp. NPDC048415. Next base: position 43,426 of record NZ_JBEZKJ010000011.1, read on the forward strand.
GCTCCAGGCGGAGGCCGCGAGTCCGTACGGCGTGTCGTTGGCGAGCGCGATGCCCTCCTCGTCGGTGTCGAAGGGCAGCACGACGAGCACCGGGCCGAAAATCTCGGCCTGCACGATCTCGCTGTCCTGGGCGGCGTCGGCGACGAGCGTGGGCGCATAGTAGGCGCCGCTCTTGAGATCACCCTGTGGGGCTTCTCCGCCAGTGACCACGCGCGCGTAGTCGCGGGCCCGGTCGACGAAGCCGGCGACGCGGTCGCGCTGAGCGTGCGAGATCAGCGGGCCGAGGTCGGTGTCGGGCGCGAACGGGTCGCCCACCCGGACGGACGCCATGAGAGCGGCCGTCCTCGAAACGAACTCTTCGTAGAGGGGCCTTTGCACGTACGCGCGCGTGGCGGCCGTGCAGTCCTGGCCAGTGTTGATCAGCGACCCGGCGACAGCGCCGTGCACGGCGGCCTCCAGATCCGCGTCGTCGAAGACGACGAAGGGCGCCTTGCCGCCCAGCTCCAGGTGGAGGCGCTTGACGGTCGACGTGGCGATCTCCGCGACGCGCTTGCCGACGGCGGTGGACCCGGTGAAGGAGGTCATCGCCACATCGGGGTGGCCGACGAGGTGCTCACCGGCCTCCTTGCCCAGGCCCGTGACGATGTTGATGACACCGTCCGGGATCCCCGCCTCGGTGGCCGCCTCGGCGAACAGCAGAGAGGTGAGCGGGGTCAGCTCGGCGGGCTTGAGGACGATCGTGTTGCCCGCGGCGATCGCCGGGAGGATCTTCCAGGCGGCCATCTGGAGAGGGTAGTTCCAGGGGGCGATGGAGCCGACGACGCCGATGGGTTCACGGCGTACGTATGAGGTGTGGTCGCCGGAGTACTCGCCCGCGGACTGGCCCTGGAGGTGCCGGGCCGCGCCCGCGAAGTAGGCAGTGTTGTCGATGGTGCCCGGGACGTCGAACTCGCGCGTCAGCTTGAGGGGCTTTCCGCACTGCAGCGACTCGGCCCTGGCGAACTCGTCGGCACGCTCGGCGAGCACGGCGGCGAAGCGGTGCAGCGCGTCGGAGCGCTCGCCCGGGGTGGCGCCCGCCCAGCCGGGAAACGCCTCGCGGGCGGCGGAGACGGCCGCGTCCACGTCGACGGTGCTCGCCAGCTCGTAGGTGTACACCTCTTCGCCGGTGGCGGGGTTCACGACCGCGTGCGTGCGGCCGGAGGTGCCCTTGGTCAGCCGCCCCGCGATGTACTGCGCGCCGTCCGCGAGGCGGTCCTGCGCCTGGAAGCGATGGCCCGGTTTGTGCATGTCGCTCTCCTCCGCCACCCTTCCCGCTGGCGCGGGGGTCGGCGTAGCTCCAGCTCGATTTGAGTGCCGATCCTGACAGAGCTAGGGGACTCCAACAAGTGATTCCGTTGTTGCCTTTTGGTTACGCGACGGAATCTGTCGACCAGGTGTCGAGTCCTTCTGGAAAAGGCGGGACGGAATGTCAGTGGTGCGTGCCACAGTGGCGTGCATGGGGAAGATCGATTCTTGGGAGACGCTGGTCAGCGCGGTCCGCTCGGGGGCGAGGGTCAAGTACCTGCACTTCTGGGGGCACCGCCCGCGACTCGACGGACAGGTGAGCGCGAGCTGCCTGAGTCAGTGGTGGCCCTCACCGTTCGCCGTCGACGATGTCGAGTATGCGACGGCGGAGCACTGGATGATGGCGTCGAAGGCCCGGCTCTTCGGCGACGCGGAGGCGGAGCGGCGCGCGCTCGACGCGTCCAGTCCCGCGCTGGCGAAGAAGGCGGGGCGGCTCGTGCGCGGCTTCGACGAGACCATATGGGAGCGCGAGCGGCTCGGGATCGTGGTCGAGGGCAGCGTCCACAAGTTCGCCGCGCACGCCGATCTGCGGGAGTTCCTGCTGGGCACGGGTGAGCGGGTGCTGGTCGAGGCGAGCCCGCTGGACCGGGTGTGGGGCATCGGGCTCGCGAAGGACGACGAGCGGGCGGCGAATCCCGAGCGGTGGCGGGGGCCCAATCTGCTGGGGTTCGCGTTGATGGAGGCGCGGGAGCGACTGCGCTAGCCGTTCCCGGTGGACGGCAGGTGCGGCTCCTCTACGGCTGCTCCATGACGAGGGCGGTGGAGAAGCCGTCGTCGCCGCCCGAGTCACCACTGCCGCTGTCGTCCGGGACGACGATGAGGAAGACGAGCATCGCGATGCCCAGGCCGATGCCGACGGCTCCGCAGATGATCCCGGCCAGCGCCTGCCCGGGGTTGCTCGCCTCGCCCCTGCGCGCCTTACGACGACCGATCACACCGAAGATCACGCCGAGCACTCCCAGCACGATGGCCAGCGGCCACAGACAGAACACCACCGCCGCGAGGATCCCCAGCACGAGACCGGCGGTACCCATCCCGTTGCTCGGCGCCGACGGCATCGGGGGCCAGCCGTAGCCGCCCTGGTAGGGGCCCTGCGGCGGGACGGGAGCGTACTGCGGGTAGTCGTAGGGGTACGCCGGCCGCCCCGGGCCGTCCGGGGCGATGGGCGGCGGGGGGACGTGTTCTTCCGGCGCGGGCTGGGGATAGGGGGTGCGGGCCGCGGGGGGCGCGAAGGGGTTGCCGGAGGAGGACGGCGGGGCGAAGGGGTTGGCCCAAGGGCCGGCGTTCGGCGCGCTCGCCCCCGGGACGCCGGGAACCGTCGGCTCGTTGGGGGCGGGGGGCGTGGGCCCGCCGCTCCACCCGGCGGAGCCCGTGTCCACGGGCGGAGCCCAGGGGTTCGGCGTGGGGCGAGGCTCGCTGGGGGGCTTGGTCAGGTGGACATGGGAGGTCTGAGGAGACGGGGCCGTCTGCTCGGCGCGAGGATCCGGGGCGGGGCCACCGGCACGCGCGGTGTCCTGGGGCGGCGCCTCCGGAAGGCCCTCCTCCGCTCCCGCCGCGTCCCGGTGCCCCGCGCCCGGCGCAGGGTCCTCCACCGGCGCCGCATCCTCGGCCTCGGAACTCGGCAAGAGGCTCCCGAGCGGCACTGCGCCCCCGGGACGGGCACCCCCCGACCCGGGCCGGGACGTGTGGCCCCCGGGGACAACACCGGGCGACCTGCGCTCCGCTCCCACCGCGTCCCGGTGCCCGGAATCCGCGGCGCGGTCGTCCACCGGCGCCGCATCCTCGGCCTCGGAACTCGGCAAGAGGCTCCCGAGCGGCACTGCGCTCCGGGCAGGGGCGTCGTCCGGCTGTGGACCGGACGTGTGGCCCTCGGCGCGGTCAGGCGACCTGCGCTCCGCAGACGCCTCGCCCTCCGGCTCGCTGCCCGGCTCCCCGTCTCCCGGCGCTGCCGGCGTCCCCTGGCCCGGGGGAGTCCACGCGGTTGTGTCGCGTGGCTCTTCCGGAGTCTGGGCGTCGTCGGGCATGCGCGGGGTCCCCCTCCGTCTCGTACGTTCCGTCATGCTACGGCCCGAGGCCGCCCCGCGTGAGGCGCCGCCTACGATGATCCCCGAGTCAACGATCAGCCGATCACCCGCGTCCCGTCGACCACCTTCGGGGGACGCCGTTCCGGGGAGGAACCCTTGACCGACCTCAGCACCGCACGCGGCGACGCACGCGATCTGCACGCCTTCATCGCCGGACTGCCCAAGGCCGAACTGCACGTGCACCACGTCGGCTCCGCCTCCCCGCGGATCGTGTCCACCCTCGCCGCCCGACACCCCGATTCCAAGGTGCCGACCGACCCCGAGGCGCTCGTGGACTACTTCACCTTCACGGACTTCGCCCACTTCATCGAGGTGTATCTGTCCGTCGTCGACCTCATCCGCACGCCGGAGGACGTACGGCTGCTGACGTACGAGGTCGCGCGGGACATGGCCCGGCAGCAGGTCCGTTACGCCGAGCTGACCATCACCCCGTGGTCCTCCACCCGCCGAGGCATCGACGAGCTCGCTTTCATGGACGCGATCGAGGACGCCCGCAAGGCCGCGGAGGCCGAGCTGGGTGTCGTACTGCGGTGGTGCTTCGACATCCCCGGCGAGGCGGGGCTCGAGGCCGCCGAGGAGACCCTGCGGCTCGCGACCGACGACCGGCTGCGGCCGGAGGGACTCGTCTCCTTCGGACTCGGCGGCCCCGAGATCGGCGTACCGAGGCCGCAGTTCAAGCCGTACTTCGACCGTGCGATCGCGGCCGGACTGCGGTCGGTGCCGCACGCCGGTGAGACGACAGGGCCGGAGACCGTCTGGGACGCGCTGAACGATCTGCGCGCCGAGCGCATCGGCCACGGCACCAGCTCCGCGCGGGACCCGGAGCTGCTCGCCCACCTCGCCGAGCACCGCATCGCCCTGGAGGTCTGCCCGACCTCCAACATCGCCACCCGCGCGGTCCGCACCCTCGACGAGCACCCCATCAAGGAGTTCGTGCGGGCCGGCGTGCGCGTCACCGTCAACTCCGACGACCCGCCGATGTTCGGCACCGACCTCAACAACGAGTACGCGGTCGCCGCCCGTCTCCTCGACCTCGACGAGCAGGGCCTCGCCGCGCTCGCCAAGAACGCGGTCGAGGCGTCGTTCCTGGACGAGGCCGGCAAGACGAAGCTCGCCGAGGAGATCGACACGTACGCCTCGACCTGGCTGGCGCCCTGACCCACCCACGCACTGGATCAGGCTGGCCCAGCTGTCCGAGAGCGCGCGTCGCGTGACCACCACTCCCCCACGAGCCGGCTCGCGGCACCGAACCTTCACAATGGGCCCATGCGCACCGTGACTGCCGTGGCCCACCGCGGCGACCCCTACCGCGTCCGCGAGAACACGATCGACTCGCTGCGTTCCGCGCTCCAACTGGGCGCGGACGCGGTCGAGATCGACGTACGGCTGACCCGTGACGGCGTACCCGTCCTGCTGCACGACGAGACACTGAAGCGACTGTGGGAGCGGGAACGGCCGCTGCTCTCGCTGTCCTGGGACGAGGTGCGCGGGCTCACCGCCGGCGGGGTTCCCACGCTCGTGGACGCGCTCGCCGCGACCGGGGACAGCCGGATCATGGTCGACCTGCCAGGTGCGGCCGACGGCAAGGCCGTACGCCGGATCGTCGACGTCGTCCGCGAGTGGGGGGCGCGAGAGCGGGTGTACTACTGCGCGGGCGCCCCCGCCATGCTCGCGGTGCGCGCCGCCGACCCCGCCGCGGAGATCGCACTGACCTGGACGACCCTCGCGCCGCCGCGCCCCGCCTTGCTCGAAGCCGTACGGCCGCGCTGGCTCAACTACCGCTTCGGACTGGTCGATCGGGCATTCGCCGCCCGTGTCCACCGCGACGGCTATCTGCTGTCCGTGTGGACCCCGGACACCCGCCGCTCCATGCGACGCCTCCTCGACGTGGGCGTCGACTCGATCACCACCAACCGTATCGACGCGCTGTGTGCCCTGCGCAAGGCCTGAGTCACCCGACGTCGGAGGGCTGGGGAACGGTCGCCGGGTCGGCGGGGGTGGAGCGGGTCACGTACTGGGGTACCGGAGCCGTGTCCTCGCCGTTGTCGCGGGTCAGGCCGTAGCGGATGGCACCCTGGGCGGGGCCGGTCATGACGTCCTTGTTCATCTCGTCCCAGCTCGACGGGAAGACGATCAGGCCGTAGTCGCAACCCCGCTCGTTCTGCGTGAGGGTGACGGTGCCGTCGAGATAGAAATACTCGTTCTGCCACATCTGCTGGGTGCCGGCGGGCAGTACGGCGTATCCGATGCTCGGCCCGCCCATGCCGGTGGCGTAGCCGTCGGGACTGCCCGAGAGGAGGTCGTCCATCCGTCGGCCACCGCCCGAGGCCACATGGAAGATCTTCCCCTCGAGACCGGTCCACGTCGGCATGACCAGCGAGCCGGGCCGGCTCTTCGGCGAGATCTGCCAGCGCACCAGGACGTAGCCCTGACCCTTGAGCGTCACGCTGTCTCCGCGGTGCTGCATCACGGCCTTCGGGCCGCCGCTGCTGGTGAGCCCCGACTCGGGCCGGTGCGGCGGGGCCGCGGGCTGTGCGGTCGGGGCAGGGACCCGGTCGACGGCGTCGACGACCGTGCCGTACGAGACCACCGCGGCCTTGGACGGCGGCGGAGTCACCACCGCGGACGCTGTCCGGGACGGCGGGCGGGCCGTGCTCGCCGCCGTCGGGGCGATGGCGGCGCGCGGGGGCGGTCTGTCCGGGGCCTGCGTCACGACGTACGCGCCCCCCGCGGCGATCGTCGCGCCCGCCGTCACCGCGACCGCCGGTTTCGTGAGCGCGCCGATCACCTTGGCGGACCAGCCTGCGCCGGTGGCGGCCACCGCCGTCTTGCCGCCCAGGGCCAGCGAGAGCGTGAAGCCGACCGGTACGGGGACGAGCGCGATGCCGACGAGGAGCCGTTCGGCCGGTACGACCGCCTCGCGCGCACCCGAGCAGGAGGCGCAGCCCCGGATGTGCCGGGCGAGCCGCTTGCGCCACACCGAGTCGGACCGCCCGTTCCAGCGGGCGGTCACCTCGGACAGGTCGGGGCAGGACGAGTCGAGCGCCCGGACGATCCCGCGCGCGGTCTCCAGGCGTTCCTTCATCCGCTGGACGCGGACGGCGGCGTGCTGCCGGCTGATGCCGACGGCCGCCGCGAGGTCGCGCCGGGTGAGTTCGCCCGCGACCTCCAGCCACCACAGCGACAGCAGCTGACGGTCCTCGTCATCGAGCCAGCGCACCGCCTCCGCGACCTCGCGCCGCTGCCCCTCCAAATGGAGCCGCAGCACGGTGAGTTCGGCGAAGTCGGCGGCCTGCTCGCCGGCGCCGTCGTCGAGCGTCTCGGAGGTCCGGCGGCGCGCCCGGTCGCGGATCTGTCGCATCGCGATGGCGACCAGCCAGGACCGGAAGCTGTCCGGATCGCGCAGCGAGCCGAGGTTGTCGACGGCCCGCAGCATGGTCTCCTGCACGACGTCGTCGACGTCGGCGTGGCCGTTCAGGGCGCGGCCGACGATGTTGTAGACGAGGGGCAGCCAGCCCGTGACCAGTTCGTCGAGCGCGCGCCGGTCACCCGCCTGCGCGGCCGCGATGGTGGAGCGCCACTGCCGCCCGTCCACGTACGTCCTTCCCACGGTCACCTCGTCCTCGGAACGTACTTTCGCAGCCGCCGCTGTGAGGGACGAAGGCACGTCCGGATGGGGAGACGGGGGACACCGTGTCGCGATAACACTTTTTCGCGGAGGCGGGTGGCGGCGGAACTCTCGAAGCTCCCTCGGGGAAATCCCCCCGGACCCCTAAGGGCGCCCCTTGGGCCCGCACCGGGGGGCGGCGCCCTCCTTGGTGAGGATCCCGGGGGTCGCGTACGGCCGGAGGATGAACATCGACTTCGACTGCGAGACCGTCCAGGCCGTCCACACCGTCCACAGGAGCGCTCAATGTTCCTACACCGCACCGCCGTTGTCCTCTCCGCCGCCCTCGCCCTCGGTCTAGCCGCCGGGCCGCTGAGCGCACCGGCGTTCGCCTCGCCCGGCGTCCACGGCGCCGCGCGGACGGCCGGACCCAACGCCGAGGCCCTGCGCGCCGCGCTCACCGGGCTCCCCGACGCGGATGCGGCCGCGGCGCTCGTACGGGTCGGGGGCACCGACGGCAGCTGGCGCGGCAGCGCGGGCGTGCACGACCTGGACAGCGGCCGAAAGGCCGACCCGGGCGCCCTCTTCCGCGCCGGTTCCACCACGAAGGTCGTCACCGCCGCGGTCGTGCTCCAGCTCGCCGTCGAGGGCAAGGTCGAGCTGGGCGCGCCGGTCCAGCGCTATCTGCCCGGTCTCCTGACGCCCGCCTTCGAGCCCGTCACCGTACGACAGTTACTGAACCACACCAGCGGGATCCAGGCCGGTGACGGCTTCGGCGACTCCTTCGAGGACGCGTACGCGCACCGCTTCGACACCCTGACGCCCAAGGAGGTCGTGGCGTCGGCGGTGGCGAAGGGACCGGAGTTCGCGCCGGGCGCTCAGCAGGACTACCTGAACATCAACTACACGATCCTCGGCATGCTGATCGAGAAGGTGACCGGGCATCCGTACGCGCACGAGGCGGCCCGGCGGATCCTGGGGCCCGCCGGGATGCACCATACGTACTTCCCGGGCACCGACCCCCGCATCCACGGGCCGCACAACCACGGCTACCAGGCGGTGAAGCGGGCCGACGGCACGACGAAGTTCGTGGATGTCACCGACTGGAACCAGGCGGACCGGTGGGCAGCGGGCGACATGGTCTCCACGACGGCGGACCTGGAGCGCCTGATCACCCATCTCTTCCGGGGCGATCTGGTTCCCGAGCCGCAGCTGGAGGAGATGTTCACCGTGCCCTCCGGCATCGAGGGCGCCGACATGAGCGCCGGGCTCCAGCGCTTCGCGTACAAGGGCACGGTCTACTGGCTCAAGTCGGGCGCCCGCTACGGCTACAGCGCGGTGGTCGCGGCCACCCGGGACCTCTCCCGCACCCTCGTCCACTCGGTCAACTCGACCGACGCGAAGGGCGAGGAGATGAATCCGGTCGCCCGGCGGATCGCGCCGGCGGCACTCAAGTAGCGAGAGCTGCTGCGGGATACGGGGTGAGCGCCTCCAACCGCTTGATCTTCTTCCGTACGAGATACAGCGGGATCACCCCGAAGATCCCGAACGACATGTCGATGACGGTCCACCAGAAGGGAATGGCGCGCAGCGGCCCGGAGATCAGCGCCAGCGGGACGATTCCGGCGCACGCGATCATGCCGAACTCGACGACCCAGATGTTGCGGACGGGATCGCGGTACGGCCCGTAGAAGGCGACCGCGATGACCAGGTGCGCGAAGGCCAGCCAGTCCGTGCCGTAGAGCAGGAAGGGGTACTTCGCGTCGGTGGCGTCGAGCCCGCGGCGGACCCGCTCGATCCAGTCCATCAGGACGGGCAGCTGCTCGGGCACGGACAGGGACCTCAACAGGCCCTCGGTCCAGTGGAGTTCGTGCACCAGGGGGAAGGCCGTGGCGCCGCTGAGCACCAGGCACACCACGAAGATGACAAGCCACGCGCGGATGCCCTTGAGCAGGGCGGCTCTGTCGCTCATGGCAGGAGCGTACGCCCCTACTTGAACGCGTTCAAAACCGCCCCGCTCGGGGTCCGGAAAGACTCAGGCGCCGCTCGCGTCGAGCATCTCGTCGCGCTCGACGATCTTCACGCGCTCGCGGCCCTGCGGTTCGCCCAGCGCCTTCTCGGCGGCGTCCAGCCGGTACCAGCCCTCCCACGTGGTGTAGCGGACGTCCCTCTCGCCGAGGAACGCGTCGACGGCCTCGGGGGCGGGCGAAACGGGCTCCTGCAGGCGGCCGCCCGCGTAGTCGTCCAGCAGGCTGGCGACCGTCTCGTTGGCGTCACCCTTGGTGTGACCGATCAGGCCGACAGGTCCGCGCCGGATCCAGCCGGTGACGTACGTCGACCGCAGGTGCTCGCCGGTCTCCTCGACCACCCGGCCGGCCTTGTCCGGGACCGTGCCCGACTCGACGTCCCAGGGCAGCTTGGGCAGGCTGTCGGAGAGGTAACCCACGGCGCGGTAGATCGCCGTGACGTCCCAGTCCTTGAACTCGCCGGCGCCCTTGACGTTGCCGGTGCCGTCCAGGGCGGTGCGCTCGGTGCGCAGGCCTACTACCTTGCCGTCCTCGCCGAGGATCTCGGAGGGCGACTCGAAGAAGTGCAGGAACAGCTTGTGCGGCCGGTCTCCGGCATCGCGGATGGCCCAGTTCTCCAGCGTCTTGGCGACCATGTCGGCCTGCTTGTTGCCGCGCCGGGTCGCGATCGAGCCCTCGTCGTAGTCGATGTCCTCGGGGTCGACGATGACCTCGATGTTCGGGGAGTGGTCCAGCTCCCGCAGCTCCATCGGGCTGAACTTCGCCTGCGCCGGGCCACGGCGGCCGAAGACGTGGACCTCCAGGGCCTTGTTGGCCTTCAAGCCGTCGTAGACGTTCTGCGGTATCTCGGTCGGCAGCAGTTCGTCCGCGGTCTTGGCGAGGACGCGCGCCACGTCGAGCGCTACGTTGCCGACGCCGAGGACGGCGACCTTCTCCGCCTCCAGGGGCCAGGTCCGCGGGACGTCCGGATGTCCGTCGTACCAGGAGACGAAGTCCGCCGCGCCGTACGAGCCGTCGAGGTCGATGCCGGGTATGTCGAGCGCCCGGTCGGCCGTCGCACCCGTGGAGAAGATCACCGCGTCGTAGAAGGCGCGCAGGTCGTCCAGGTTGATGTCGCGCGGGTAGTCGACATTGCCGAAGAGGCGGATCTGCGGCTTGTCGAGCACCTGGTGCAGGGCCGTCACAATGCCCTTGATCCGGGGATGGTCGGGGGCGACGCCGTAACGGATCAGGCCGAACGGGGCCGGCATCCGCTCGAAGAGGTCGATGGACACACCGGGCTCGGCGGCCACTGCGGATTTCAGCAGCGCATCGGCGGCGTAGATGCCGGCGGGGCCGGCACCGACAATGGCTACCCGCAGGGGGCGAGGCATGATCAGGTTCCCTTCGAGCAGGGGCAGGGGGACTCGACGGGAAGCCTAAGCTAAGGCAAGCCTAAGTCTGTAGGTGGGTCGGGGCTATGACCTCATAAGGCTGCCTTATGAGGGGTGACGGCGGGGGCGGCAGCATGGGCGAAGGCGGGCTCGACAGACGGCTCGTGACGGCGGTCCGGGCGGGGGATGCAGAGGCGGTGCGGGCCCTGCTGGGAGGCCGCGTACGGTCTCGTGCGGCGCGACGATCCACGCCTCGAAGCGGCGATCGATCGGGGAGGGCCTCTGAACGCCGCCTTCGACGAGGACCACCGGGCCGTTGCGCTCTGGTGGTGGCGGGAGAAGGAGAAGGCGACGGCCGCGCGTGACCAGGATTCCTAGTGATGTCGGCGCCCAGCACGCATGTCTGACGCGGCGTCGGGCCGCAAATTCGGTTGACCCCGGCGGTCCGGTGCGGGCTAATTTCGGGCATGGCCGACATTCAGGGATCGTACGATGACCTGTTCACCGCGGTGCCCGGCGCGCTGGCCGCACTGCTGGACGCCGGGGACGTGGGCGCCTCGGTGGCGGTCTACGTGGACGGCGAGCCGGTGGTGGACGTCTGGGGCGGATTCGCCGACGCGGGCCGCACGATCCCGTGGCAGCGCGACACGATCACAGGCGTCTGGTCCGTCACCAAGACGATGACGGCGCTGTGCGCCCTCATCCTGGCCGACCGCGGCGAGCTCGACCTGGCCGCGCCGGTCACCCGGTACTGGCCGGAGTTCGCAGCGGAGGGCAAGGACGGGGTGCTGGTGCGACACCTGCTCGCGCACACCGCGGGACTGCCCGACTGGGACGGGACGGTCGAGGAGCTCTACGACTGGCCGTCCGCCACGGCGCGGCTCGCCGCACAGGCTCCGCAGTGGGAGCCGGGCACCGCGGCCGGATACCACTCGCTCACCCAGGGATTCCTCGTGGGCGAGGTCGTGCGCCGGATCACCGGCCGCAGCCTGGGCGAGTTCTTCGCCGACGAGGTGACCGGGCCGCTGGGCGCGGACTTCCACATCGGGCTGGCCGCCGAGCACGACGCCCGGGTCGCGCTCTCGATCCCGCCGCCGTCGCAGGACGAGGACTACCTCGCGAGCGCGCCCGGCCATACCGCAACCCCCGCCGCCGGGACCCCGATGCGGGTCCGTGACGGGAACAGCGTCGCCTGGCGCCGCGCGCAGATCCCCGCGGCGAGCGGATTCGGCAATGCCCGCTCGGTCGCGCTCGTGCAGTCGGTGATGGCGCGCGGGGGAACGGTGCGGGGTGTGCGGCTGCTGTCCCAGGCGGGCTGTGACCGCGCGTGGGAGGAGCAGTTCAGCGGCGAGGACCGCATCCTGGGCATGCCCATGCGTTGGGGCTTGGGCTACGGCCTGTTCGGCAGCACCTACGGCTGGGGCGGTTGGGGCGGCTCGATCGTCATGATCGAGCCCGACGCCCGCATGGCGGTGTCGTATGTGACGAACCAGATGCTCGAGCCCGGCGACGACAACCGGGGAGTCGAAGTCGTGATGGCCGCCTACGACGGGCTCAAGGGCCTGCGCGCCTGACCCGCTCGTCGGCGCGCATCAGGCTCCTGTGACGGCCGCCGGGCGGCCAGAGGCGCTCCTCGCGTTGCCGCGCCGCTCCGGCCGCCGCAAGAGATGCCGTGGCCGCCTTCGGCACGAACGTTGGTGTGTAATTGCAAAATTCCAGGACATACAAGTAAATTTCCAGCCACCGCTTCGAGAGGTCACCGGCAGACGGGGGCGAAGGATGAGCACGGACGACCGCGTCGCGGTGACGACCGGGATCGCACGACTGCACGCGTCGCCCGGAATTGCGGGGCCCGGCCGGCTCGGGCTGGTGACCAACCACACCGGCGTCCTCCCCGACCTGCGCCCGGCCGCGCCCGCGCTGCTCGAGGCCGGCGCGCGGCTGGTCGCCCTGTTCGGTCCCGAGCACGGGCTGCACGGTACCGGCCAGGCCGGCGAGAGCGAGGCCGCTCAGGCGGACCCCACCACCGGCCTGCCGGTCCACGACACATACCGGTGCGGCGGCGAGCGCCTCGACAAACTGCTGCTCGACAGCGGCGTCGACGCACTGGTGTACGACCTGCAGGACATCGGGGCCAGGTTCTACACCTACGTGTGGACCATGTTTGACCTGATGGTCTCGGCGGCTCGTACGGGCGTACGGTTCGTGGTCGCCGACCGGCCGAATCCCCTCGGTGGACTCGTCAGCGAGGGCCCGCTGCTCGACCCGGCGTGGGCCAGCTTCGTCGGGCGCGCCGCGGTACCCGTCCGGCACGGCCTCACCTGCGGCGAACTCGCCCGGTATCTCAACGCCTCGATTGTGCCCCAAATAGCGGGCAGAGCCGCTGACTTGACGGTGATCGGGGCTGTCGGCTGGCAGCGCGCCATGGACGCGGAGGCCACCGGCCTGCCGTGGGTCCCGCCCTCGCCGAACATTCCGACGCCCGCCACTGCCACCGTCTACCCCGGCACCTGCCTGTTCGAGGGGACGAATCTCTCAGAGGGCCGTGGTACCACGCAGCCCTTCGAGATCGTCGGGGCCCCGTACATCGACGCGCGGTTCGCACCCTCGCTCGCCGAACTCGCCCTGCCGGGAGTGCACTTCCGTGATCTGCGGTACGTACCGACCTTCCACAAATACGCCGGACGGCCGCTACGCGGGGTCCAGCTCCACATCACCGACCGCGAGGCGTTCGCTCCCGTGCGTACCGCCGTCGCGATGCTCGCCACGCTGCGGCGGCTGTACCCGGACAACTTCGCCTGGCGCACCGCCGACGGCGGCGTGGAGGGGACCGGCCACCGTCACTTCATCGACCTGCTGTGGGGGTCCGACCGGTTGCGGCGCGCCGTCGACGCGGGCGACGACCCGCTACCGCGGTGCGATCCGCCGGCGCCGCCCAGCCGGTGGGCCGGCGACGACGTGCTGCTCTACCCCTGACACCTGCTGCCCCACCGCTGCGACCTGCTGCTCCGCCCCTGAATGGAGCGGACGCTCAGGCAGACTCAACAGCCGCCCCCGGAGGCCCTGCTGCGCATCCGCGCCGACCAGGCCGCACTGGCCCCGCCGAGGCAGCGGATCGCGGACCACATCCTGGCGGACCCGGCCCGGGGTGGTCGGGCAGACCGTCGCCGAGCCGGCCGCGGCCCGCAACACCTCCGAGACGACGGTGGTCCGGTTCAACCGTGCCCTCGCGCCCCGGGGCTACCCCGAGCTCTCCCAAAAGGCGCCGGCCGCGGCCGGGCTGGTCGGCGACGGCGACGTGTACATCGGAGTGTCCCACTCGGGGGACCACGCCCGAGACCGTCAGGGTCCTCCGCCTGGTCCGCCCCCGCGACGCGTTGGCCGCTGCCCTCGCCAACACCGCGCCCAGCCCCGTCGCCGACACCGCGCCCAGCCCCGTCGCCGACACCGCGGACGCCGTCCTCACCACGGTGGTACGCCAAGCGGGACCGCGCTCGGGCGCGATGGCCGGCGGCGTCGCCCAACTCGCCGTCGTGGACTGCGTCCTGATCGCCGTGGCGCAGAGCACCCCGCACCAGACCGAGGCAGTGCTGCGGGCGACGTTCGACGCCGTCCGCGACCTGCGTATGGAAGGACACCCCGTCGATGACCGATCGCACGACGAAATCCCGGACCGAGTTTCGTGGCTATCGCGTGGGCGACGGCCCGCTGTTGGTGGAGGCGTGGCGCCGGAGTGCGCCGGCCGACCCCATCACCCCGGACCGCTTCCGCTCCCTGGTGCTGCTCGACGCCAACTTCGATCCTGAGGGGCTTCGGGTCGCCCTCGACGGCGACCGTGTCGTCGGCGCCGCCTACGCGGTGCGCCGTCTGACGCCGATGGCCGGCACCGACCTGGAGCCGGACCAGGGCTGGATCCCGTTCTTCTTCGTCGACCCGGCCGCCCGCGGGCGCGGTCTCGGCCGCCGGCTGCTGACCGACGCCCTCGACTGGCTGCACCGCCACGGCCGCACCCGGGTGGACTTCTCCTCGTACACCCCGAACTACGTCTTCCCCGGCCTGGACGCCGAGGCGTACCCGGAGGCGGCCGGGCTCCTTGAGTCCCTGGGCTTTCGCACTCTGTACGAGGCGGCGGCGATGGACCGCCGCCTGGTCGGCTATCGCTTCCCGGAGGATGTCGCGTGCCGCTTGGACGAACTGACGGCGCAGGGCTACCGGTTCTCCACCCCGTCCGACGACGATCTGGTGGACCTGTTCGCGCTCGCCGGAAACCACTTCGGCCCGGACTGGGCGCGCACGATCCGGGACTGTCTGGCCGCGGGGACGCCGCTCGACCGGATCGTCGTCGTCCGGGACCCTTCGGGCCGCATGGTGGGCTGGGCGATGCACGGCGCGTTCGAGTCGGTGGACGAGCGGTTCGGCCCGATCGGTGTGCTGGAGGACATGCGCGGCACCGGACTCGGAGAAGTCCTCCTCCACCTTGTCCTGGAACGGATGCGGGCGCGCCGTGCGCACTCCGCGTGGTTCCTGTGGACCGGCGAGCAGTCCCCGGCGGGCCACCTGTACCGCAAGACCGGTTTCACCACGACCCGGGTGTTCCGCGTGATGCGCCGGGAGGCCGCCGGATGACGCCGTCACGCCGCACCGCCGGCCTGAGCCGCCGTCACTTCGCGCTCGCGCTCCCCTCGGCGCTGCTCGCCTCCGGATGCGCCGCGCCGCACCAGGGCACTGGGCGGCCCGGGGATCCGATCGTCCTCACCCTGCTCTCCCACTACGCGAGCGGGGCGCTCAAGGAGGCGCTGCGGGGCCCGGTCGACGAGTGGAACGCCACGCACGACCGGGTCAAGGTGCGGACGAAGGCCGTCGAGTTCACGGACCTGCTGACCACGTTCATGGTCCGGCAGGCCGCGGGCCAGGGCGCCGACATCATCCAGCCGTACTGCCTGTGGAACGGCCAGCTCGTCCAAGCCGGCGTCCTGCGGGCCGCTCCCGCCGAGCACGCCGAGGAGATCACGCGCGGCTACGGCAAGGCCGCGGTCGGCTCCTCGTCGGTGGGGGGCAAGGTCTACGGCTACCCCACCGAGGTGCAGACGTACGCCCTCTACTACAACAAGCGGCTGCTGCGCGAGGCCGGCGTCGAGGGCCCTCCGCGCACCTGGCGGGAGCTGGAGGAGACGGCCTACCGCACCGCCAAGCGGGACCCGTACGGCAACACGCTGGTCCAGGGGTTCGGGCTGTCGACCTACGACGACTCCACCACCGTCGGCCAGACGCTCGCCCTGCTCAACGCCGCCGGCGGAGCGTTCGTCTCCGCGGACGGCAGGAGCACCGCCATCGACTCGCCGGCCGGCCGGGCCGTGTTCGATCTGGAGCACCGCCTCGTCGTCAAGGGTGCGAGCGCCCCCGGCGTCAACGTCTACAAGGCGTTCCAGTCCGGGCAGGTGGCCATGGTGGTCAGCGCCGGCTGGTGGACCGGGAGCCTGAAGGCCCAGATGGGCAAGGACTACCGCGATGTCGGCGTCGCGCCGCTGCCCGTCCCCGAGGCGGACGACGCGCGCGCCACGCTCTCCACCGGCTTCATGCTGGGGGTCAACGCGGCCAGTGAGCACCCGCGCGAGGCCTGGGAGTTCCTGCGCTGGCTCAACACCGACAAGGTGAGCGTGAAGAGCGCCAAGAAGGGCGCGACAGCGACCCGGATGAGCTCCCTGCAGGTGTCGGTCGGCTCCCTGACCGGCCGCGCCGACGACATGCGGACGCTCCTGAGCGAGGGCAGCGATCCGAATCTGCGCCCGTTCCTGGACGCGCTGGCGTACGCGGTGCCGGAGCCGAATATGCCGGGCGCGCAGCAGGCCAAATCGCTGCTGCGCAAGAACATCGAGGCGTTGTGGACCGGTCAGCAGTCGGTCGACGAGTCACTGCGCACCATCCGCCGTCAGGTCGATCAGGAGGTGTCGCGCTCATGGTGAACACCCTGGCGCCGGAGACGACCGAGCGGGCGCACAGCCCGCGGTCCGCCGCGCCCGCCGTCGACGGCCGCAGCCGGACCCGGCGCCGCCAGGTTGTCGTCGCCTACCTCTTCCTGGCGCCGACGTTGCTGTTCTTCGCGGTCTTCCTGATCCTGCCGCTCGGCTTCGCGCTGCTGCTGTCGATGTCTCGCTGGGCCGGGTTCGACCTCGGCGACATCGATCCGGTCGGCCTGGACAACTTCACCGGCCTCTTCACGAACGGATCGACCTTCCTGGCGCCGATCCTCACCAATACGCTGCTGTTCGCCCTGGGCACCGTGACCCTCGCACTCGCCGGCTCGGTGCTCGTCGCCACCTGCATCGACAACCTGCGGTTCCAGGGGCTGTGGCGCACCCTGTACTTCCTGCCCATCGTCACGACCGTCGTCGCCGTCGGCAACGTATGGAAGTACATGTACGAGCCGGGCGGGCTCGTCAACGGCGTCCTCAACGCCCTCGGTCTCGGCTCGGTGGCGTTCCTCCAGGACCCGGACACCGCGCTGCCCTCGGTCGTGGTCGTACAGGCCTGGGCCTCGGTCGGCACGGCGATCCTCGTCCTGACCGCCGGGCTGAAGTCCATTCCCGAGTCGTACTACGAGGCCGCCGCGCTCGACGGCGCCGGGCCCGTCACCGTCTTCTGGAAGATCACACTGCCGCTGCTGCGGCCGTCCCTGCTCTTCGTGTGCATCACCCAGTTCCTCACCGGCCTGCAGTCCTTCGCGCTGATCATCGTGATGACCAAGGGCGGGCCGGGTGACGCGACCAATGTGGCCGCGCTGGAGATGTACCGGAAGGCCTTCTCGTATGGCGACTGGGGCACTGCGAGCGCCGCCGCCTTCGTGCTGTTCGTGGTGGTCCTCCTGGTCACCCTGGTGCAGTTGTGGATCTTCCGGCGCAAGGGGGAGGACGCATGATCCGCCGCCGTTTCCCGTGGCTGTCGTATCTGGTGGTCGTGACCGGCGCCGTGCTCACGGTGGTGCCGTTCCTCGACATGGTGATGACGTCCTTCAAGGGGCCTGGCGAGTCCGGCACACTGCCGTACCGGTTCCTGCCCGAGGCGTTCGACCTGTCCAACTACCGGGCGGCGATCGATCAGCTCGATCTGCCGGTGCTCTTCCGTAACAGCGTCATCGCCACCGCCGTGATCACCGGATCGGTGCTGCTCACGTCGTCACTCGCCGGCTACGCGCTCGCCAAACTCCGCTTCCCCGGCCGGAACTTCATCTTCCGTCTGGTGCTGTCGACGATGATGTTCCCCCCGTTCCTCTTCTTCATCCCGCACTTCCTGATCCTGGTGCACTGGCCGCTGGCGGGCGGCAACGACCTGTTCGGGCGCGGCGGCGCGGGCCTGACCGTCAGCATCGCGGCGCTCGCCATGCCGTTCCTCGTCAACGGCTTCGGGATCTTCCTGATGCGCCAGTTCATGGTCTCGATCCCGGACGAGGTCCTCGAGGCCGCGCGCATCGACGGGGCCGGCGAGTTCGCCGTGTGGTGGCGGATCGTGGTGCCGCAGACCATGCCGGTCGTGGTGACGCTCGGGCTGCTGACCTTCGTCGACGCCTGGAACGAGTACATCTGGGCGCTGCTCATCTCGACCGCCAACCCGGACGTGATGACCCTGCCCGTCGGCATCCAGCTTCTCCAGGACTACGTCGACCCGACCCGCACGATGCCCATCGTCATGGCCGGCCTCGTCCTGAGCATCCTGCCGGTCCTGATCCTCTTCCTGCTGCTGCAGAAGCACTACATCCGCGGCGTCATGCTCAGCGGCCTCAAGTAGGAGTGAATCCGGTGACCGGCGCGAAAAAACAGTTCGGGTGGAGTCCGGCCGGCTCTCATCCCGCCCCGCGCATATCGATCGAGAGGATCTGGCGGGCCCCAAGCCCACCGCCTCGTCTACGGCATCGAACAGGTCTTCCGTCAGCGAGGAAGGCACCGGCTCGGGCGTAGGACAGATCGCAGACCCGTCCAGTCCCAGTCACCTCATCGCCTGCCCGGCTCGGGCGGCGGGACGATCTCCCGCTTGAGGATCTTGCCGGTTGGTCCCTTCGGCAGCGCGTCCACGATCCATACCTTCCGCGGATACTTGTAGGCGGCAACCTGCCGCTTGACGTACTCACGCAGTTCCTCGGCTGTCGTTCGGGCGCCCGGCTTGAGAACGACCGCCGCCCCGACGTCCTCACCCAGATCGGGGCTGGGGAGGCCGATGACCGCGGCATCGGCGACCGCCGGATGCTCGTACAGCACATCTTCGACTTCGCGGGGATACACGTTGTACCCGCCCCGAATGATCAGGTCCTTCATCCGTCCGACGATCCAGAAGTATCCGTCCTGATCGACCCGGCCGATGTCGCCCGTGTAGAACCAACCGTCCCGGATCGCGGCGGCGGTCTCCTCGGGGCGTTGCCAATACCGCTTCATCACGTTGTGCCCGCGCATCGCGATCTCACCGGTTTCCCCGTCCGGTACCTCCGTGCCGTTGTCGACCACCCGCATCTCGACGCCCCGGATCGGGATGCCGACCGAACCGGGCTTGGGTCCGGCCTGCAGGGTGTTGAACGAGGCGACAGGCGAGGTCTCCGACAGTCCATACCCTTCGAGCACGACGCAGTCGAACGCGGCCTGGAAGTCGTGCAGCACCTGGACAGGCATCGCCGCGCCGCCGGTGAGAGCCACGCGCAGTCGGGGGACGGGGTAGGCGTCTCGGTCGGGCTCCCGCGACAGCCTGCTGAACACCGTCGGCACCCCGGCGAAGACGGTCACCCCGTGCTCGCCGAGGATTGCCAGTGCTTTCGCCGCGTCGAAGCGCGGCAGCAGCGTGAGGCACGCGCCGGAGGCGACGGCGGCGTTGAGAGTGCAGGTCTGTCCGAACGCGTGGAACAGTGGCAGTCCACCGAAGATCACGTCGTCGGCGGTGAGCTGGAACAGCTCGGCGCCCACGATGTCGCAGTTGCGAGTGAGGTTGGCGTGGGTCAGTTCGGCGCCCTTCGGCTGACCGGTCGTCCCCGAGGTGTAGAGAATCACGGCGGTGTCGTCCTCGTGCCGGTCGGTCAGATCCTCGACGGGTGCGGCGGACATCAGCAGCTCGTCGAATGAGCCGGGACTGACGACGACCACCTCGGCCTCGGCCTGCTGTGCACCAGTCCGTGCCTCATCGGCGAAGGCGTGCCAGGCGAACAGGAGCCGGGCCCCTGAGTTGCCGAGGTAGTAGGCGACCTCACGGGACTTGAGCAGCGGGTTCATCGGCACGACGATGCCGCCGGCGCGGAGTACGCCGAAGTACGCGAGGGCGAACTCCGGGACGTTGGGCAGCATGATCGCAACTCGGTCCCCGGGCTTCACGCCACGGCTGTGGAGCAGTCCGGCCATGCGGGCGCTGCCCTGGTCGAGCGCGCGATAGGAGACAGCGGCGTCTCCCAGACGGAGCGCGGCGCGATCCGGATGAATCCGGGCGCTGTTCAGCACGTGAGATGCGAGGTTCATGCCAGATCCTTTCCATCGTGCCCGGGCAGATCTTGTTCAGCCCGGACGAGCTTGCCGCCCGTTGTCCAGCGGCAGCCCCACCTGCGACGACCGAGTTCCGGGGCAGGTCCCAGGACACGGTCCGGCACGGATTCAGAGCACGGGTCCGGGCCAGGAGCAGGGTGACGTCGTCGGTTGGTGACTTGGTCGGCAGTGCCTCGATTGCCTGTCGCCGGACCCTGTCATCGAGGTGGGACAGCAGTGCGTCGGGGGGCGAGTCCATGTCCGCCGGCATGCGTATGGCCGTTCGGAGCCTTCCCAGGGTCGCCGCGGCGGTGATGCCGCACCCGACGACATCCCCGACGACAAGCGCCACCCGGGCGCCGGACAGCCAGATCACATCGAACCAGTCGCCTCCAACACCGTGGTCCGCGTCGGCCGACAGGTAGCGCGAGGCCGCCTCGATCGCCGCTCTGTCCCTCAAGCCGTGCGGAAGCAGGGTGCGTTGAAGAGCGGGGACGCCGTCCTGAAGTTCGATGACGTCGTTGACCCAGGCGCCGCGCAGTTCCAAGTCCCGCACGACGATGCCGATCGGCGTGCGGGTGAGAAGCGACTCCCGCCCCGATCCCGCGACCTCCACCGCGGAAAGCCCGTTCTGGAGAAACAGCAGCACCAACCAGGCGGGCCGGCCCGCCACCTCCCCGGCCACGTAACCGACAAGCCGCTGCGCGGTGCTCGTCCAACCGACCAGCGTCCCCTCGCCGTCGATCATCGCGATCGCAGAGTCGGGCACCTCTCCAGTGCCTCGGACAATCCTGGCCAACGCCGATCACCCCTGGACTAGGACGTTTGCGAAGAACGGCTTAAAGGCGAGTCGATTCCCCCAGATCGTGCGCCGGTGGGTCCCGTCAGTAACCAGAGGCTAGGCGTGGACCGCACGACAACCACTGGGCGCGCGATACGACCTTCGGGTTGGAATTGGTGCCGATGAACCAATCCGTCGGCGGTATTCGCGCAGGCTCGCCGGAGTGCGGCCCATCGCGTCCCGAAGAAGCGGATAGGTCACGGACCACCCTGTAAGGTTGACGTATGGCTGCGGAGCATCCAGAGGCCGCAAAACAACTGTCCGTGGTCGCGGGGAACGTAGGGTCACATCTCCCGGAGGTCAGCCGCGACGTAGGGCAGTATGTTATTGCCGAGATCCCGGAGCTCAGAGGCGACGCAACCGTCATTAAGATTCTGCAGGCGAGCGTCGCGGAAAATGTCGCCACGTTGCTGCACATTTTCGAGAACGACATGCCCCTGGACAAGATCGAGGGGCCTTCAGCTGCTTTTGAGTACGCCAGGAGGCTGGCTCAGAGGGGCATCTCCCTCAGCGCGATGGTCAGGGCCTACAGGATCGGCCACTGGCGTTTTCTGCAGTGGTGTCTGGACGAACTCAACCGACAGGACGCCGACGAGGATCTCGCGACCGCGACCAACCGGCGCATGCTGCAGGTGAGCTTCGGTTACATCGACCGGATAACCGAGCATGTCATCGTGGTCTACCAACAGGAACGCGATCACTGGCTCCTCAGCCAGACCGCCGCGCGCGCCGCGCGCGTGCGAGACATCCTCACCGAGAAGGACGTCGACCTCAAGTGGGCTGAACCAGCCCTTGGTTACCGGCTCCAGCAGCATCACCTCGGGCTGATGGCCTGGTTGCCCACACTGACGGGTGGGGGTGAGGAACTTGCTCGACTCCACCGGATCACCAATGAGATCGGCCAGGAGCTCGACTGCCCCGCCAGGCCGCTGTTCGTCCCCCGAGACGCAGTCCTGTCCTGGGCTTGGCTGCCGTTCGGCTCGCGCAACGACGTCTCCTGGAAGCAGCTTTCGCATGTGGTCGAGCGCAGCGATCCTTCCGTGCGCGTGTGCGCTGGGTGCATGGGGTACGGAATCGAGGGATTCCGCTCCACGCATCGGCAGGCAGTGCGCACGCAGGAACTTGCGGCAGTGGCCAATCCAGCCCCCCAGTTCACAAACTTCTCCCATGTCGGTCCCATCGCCTTGATGGCTACGAACGTCGACGACATGCGCGCGTGGGTGTGGGGCGTCCTTGGTCCGTTGGCCGTCGATGACGAGAACAGCGCACGGCTTCGGGAGACCGTGCGGATATTCCTGGGCACCGGCTGCAGTTACACCGCCACTGCGAGCGCTCAAATTCTCCACAAGAACACCGTGCAGTACCGCATTCGGAAATCCGAGGAAATCCTTGGATACCCCGTCCAGCAAGAGCACACCGATCTGGAAGTCGCACTGCTCGCCGTTGAGTACCTCGGCTCGACGCTCCTTCGCGTCAGCCCCGTATGAATACATCGGTGATGGTCGGTGATGCCGTCACTGGCGATGTGGGTGGCAGCGGACCGGCCACGCGAATGGCCGGGGCCCAGCTCGTTCGAGAGGCTTTGGCGTAGCCGACCATGCCCGTCGGAAGGCAGGGGCAACGGCAAGGCCCGGAATCGGCTTGCCGCGGGCGGGGCCGGTGTCAGCGGCCCCGCCAATGCGGTGGGCGCCCTTTCTTGCGGTGCGCAGGTGGCTGTGCCTGTTTGCGGGCCCCGGGCCGGGGCCCGCAAACACCTGTCGGGCGGGGCCGGTGTCAGCGGCCCTGCCAGTGCGGTGGGCGCTTTTCCGCGAAGGCGTGGGCGCCCTCCTGCGCGTCGTGGGACGCAAGGACCGGTGCGACGATCCGGTCCTGCTCGACGAACGCGTCCTGATCGCTGAACGCCCGCCGCTCATTGACGACGCGTTTGACGGCTGCCACGGCCAGGGGCGCGTTGTTCGCGATGCTGGTGGCCAGTTCCACGGCCCGCTTCAGGGCCTGGCCCGGTTCTGTGAGGTAGTTGACCAGACCGAATCGCTCGGCGCGCTCAGCGGGCAGAGGCTCGCCCGTGAGCAGAAGCTCCAGGGCGATGTTGCGCGGGATGCGCTCGGGCAGGCGCACCATGCCTCCTTCGGGCGGCACGATGCCGTAGTGGACCTCGGTCTGCCCGAAGGTGGCGTTCCGCGCGGCCACGATCATGTCGCAGGCGAGCGCCATCTCGGTTCCGCCGCCCAGCGCATAGCCCTCGACGGCGGCGATGAGCGGGGTCTTGATCTCGGCACGGGTGATCCCCGCGAAGCCCCGTCCTTCGATGATGGGCGTATCTCCGGCCGCGTAGGCCTTGAGGTCCATGCCCGCGCTGAAGACACCGCCCGCCCCGCTGATGATGCCGACCCTGAGGTCGTCGCGGGCCTCGAGGCGGTCGACGGCGGCGGCCAGGGCCCGGGCGGTGGCCCCGTCGATGGCGTTGCGAGCCTTCGGCCGGTCGATCGTGATCATGAAGATGCCGTCGTTTTCCGCAGTCCGTACGGTCGGCGTGTCCGTGGCCGTGGTCATGATGGTGGTTCCCTTCTTCCGTGGCGCTGCTGAGCAGTGGCTTCAGTCGACGGCGTCGGCCTTGCGCAGCTCCTCGATTCCGGCGGCGTCGAAGCCGAGGTCGCGGAGCACGGACTCGGTGTGTTCGCCCAGGTCGGGGGCCGGGCCCGGACGGACCTTCTGTTCCTGGTCCAGTCGGACGGGGCTGTCGATGGTCAGGTGCGGGTCATCGCTGCCGTCGTCGATCGGCACGAACACCCGGTTGGCGTGGAGCTGGGGGTCCTGGGCGCACTCATCGAGCGTCTGGACGACTCCGTACGTGAGGCCCGCGGCGTCGAGCAGCTCGCGCCACTCGGCCAGGGAGCGAGTCGCGAATGTCTTGTCCAGCAGGGCAACGATCTCGGCGGCGTGGGCGCGGCGGCTCGGGGTATCGGCGTAGCGGGGGTTCTCCGCTGCCTCGGGATGACCGATGGCCTTGAGGAAGAGCGGGACCTGCTTGTCCTCGTTGACGAAGACGAGGACGATCCAGCGGTCGTCTGCCGTGCGGTACGTGTTCCCGAGCGCGTTGGGCGGGTCGGACCGGTCGATGGGGCGGGGGGGCTTCGCCCCGACCAGTACGGCTTGCAGCCACATGCTCGCCGCCCAGGCGCCTTCGGCGAGCAGCGAGGCTGTGACCCGTGCGCCCTGGCCGGTCTTCTCCCGCCGGTACAGCGCGGTCATGATCCCGGCGAACAGGGTGATCGCCGTGGAGTGATCGCCCGATCCGAAAGCCGTCATGGCCGGCGGCACGTCCCTTTGGCGTGTGAGGTCCATCAGGCCGCTGCGCGCCCAGTACGCCGTCACGTCGAAGCCGGGCAGATGCGCATCCGGACCTTCCTCGCCGAAGCCGGTGACATCGGCGTAGATCAGCCGGGGATTGAGGGGGGCCAGAGCGTCGTAGTCCAGGCCCAGCTTCTCGCGCGTATGCGGCGGGAAGTTGGTCACCAGCACGTCGGCCCACCGCACCAGACTCTCGAGCACGGGCCGGGCGCCGGGCGACTTGAGGTTGAGCGCGATGCTGCGCTTGTTGCGGTTGTCCAGCTGCCAGGGGTAGTTGACCCCTTCGACCTGGGGGTTGGGAGGGATGCGGCTGAGCGAACGGTATGCGTCGCCCAGGTGCGGGGGTTCCACCTTGACGACGTCGGCGCCGAAGTCACCGAGGACGGTGGCCGCGGCGGGCCCGGCGATGAAGCTCGCGAGATCGACGACGTGCAGTCCCTCCAGGAGGGGCGTGTTACTCATGACTGCTCCTTGTCTTCCGTGGGGTCGCACGCGGTGCCCGGAGCTGACGCGGGGCGCCGCGCTGCATGCCGGGTCAGTGGCTCGGCGCTACAGGCACGAAGGCGTTGTAGCCAGTGATGTCGCGGCCGACGATCAGCGCCTGCACGGTGTCGGTGCCCTCGTAGGTGGCGATGGCCTCGATGTCGCACACGTGCCGGGCCACGTGGTAGTCGAGCAGGATGCCGTTGCCGCCGAGCATGTCGCGGGCGTCGGCGAGGATCGCCCGGGCCCGTTCGGTGTGGTGCATTTTGGCCAGCGCGACCCGAGGCATCGAGTACTCGCCCTCGTCCATGAGCTGGCTGAGCCGGAGCTGCATACACAGCATGTCGGTGATGTCCGCCAGCATCCGCGAGAGCCGGTACTGGACGAGCTGGAAGGAGGCCAGCGGCATCCCGAACTGCTTGCGCTGCTCGGCGTAGGCCAGAGCGGTCTCGTAGCCCGCGATGGCGGCGCCGATCGACTCCCAGGCGACGCAGAAGCGTGAGGCCAGCAGGACCTTTTCGGTGTCGCGGAAGGTGTTGACGTTCGCCAGCCGGTTCTCGGCGGGCACCCGGACGTCGGTGAGGGAGATCTGGGCGTTCTGGACACAGCGCAGAGCCGTCTTGCCCGTGATGGCCTGGGCGTCGAACCCGGGCGTGCCCTTTTCGACCACATAGCCGCCCACGTGCCCGTCTTCCCCGCGGGCCCAGATGATCACGTAGTCGGCGAAGGTCGCGTTGCCGATCCACCTCTTGTAGCCGTTGAGGACGTAGGAATCCCCGTCCCGGCGCGCGGTCGTCTCCAGCTTGACCACGTCCGTGCCGTGCGCGGGCTCGGTCAGACCGAAGGCTCCGACCTTCTCCAGGCGCGCCATCGGCGGCAGGAAGCGCTGCTTCTGCTCCTCGGAGCCGAGCAGTGCGACCGACATCATGGCCAGGGCCGAGTGGACCCCGGCGAACGTCGAGATGCTCAGATCGCCCCGGGCCAGTTCGAGGATCACCAGGCCGGCCGTCACATTGCTCATCCCCGGGCAGCCGTAGCCGGAAATCTGGAAGCCCGCGACGTCCAGCTGCGCCAGTTTGGGCAACAGCTCGAAGGGGAACTCCGCCCGCTCCCAGTACGGGTTGATGATTGGGGTGACCTCCCGGTCCATGAACTCGCGGACCTTCTTGCGAAGGGCCCGCTGCTCGTCGGTGAGCAGGTTGTCCAGCAGGTAGTAGTCGGAGTGCTCCGGTCCGCCCAGTACAGGCGGCTCCACCCCGGACGACATTCCGTTGCTGCTCGGGAAAGCGCCGTTCGGGACGGTCTGGCCCGGGTCGACTGCTGTGCCGTGTGTCGCCTTCATGTTCCGCTCCTTCCGATCGGGAATCCGATGGGTCAGTGCGAACGACGCTAGGAGGGAGCAGAGACGCAGCCACTGGGCGCCGAACACCACATTTCCGACTAATTTGGTGTTCTCGCACCAATTCGCCCGACAGCCCCGTCGCGTCAACCTTGCTCCACGGCTCGGGAAGAGCCGCGGCTCCGTCCTGGCTGCGCGAGCCGACCTCACGATCAGAGGAAACGAACATGACCACACCCGACGCATGGGTCGGACTGCTTCCTCCGACCTTCGACCCGGACTACATCGAGCGTGCCGTCGTGCCCTACCTCTCGAGCAGCGAGTACGTGGGCGAACGGCCCGTACTGCCCATGATTGATCTCGCCCTGAGCAAGGAGAACGCGGCTCCGCCGCACTTTTGGGGCATGCTCTACGACGGGTGGGCGCCCGACCCCAAGGAGGGCACCACGGTCTTCATCACGGGCTACGACCAGCGAGGTCCGGACAACGAGCGGAAGAAGATCTACGCCTCGGCGACCACGCCGGACCTCTACGCAGCCAAGTACGCCCCCAAGGTCGACGGCTTCCTCGCCCGGCTCTTCGCCGATGCCAACGCCGGCAAGCCACTGATGCACGAGTACTACCAGAACTATTTCGACCTCTACTGGGACCTCCACCTCGGCGTCACCGGCGAGGCCATCCCGCCCGAGGTGCGGATGATCGGCACGAGCTTCACCGCCGTCCTCGGTCACTGGTATCCCACCGAGGACGTCGTGCGGGAGAGCATCATGCGGGTGCGCGAACTGCGCCCGCGGCTCAAGGAGTGGATCGACCGCCGGGTGCAGGCAGTGATCGACGGCGACGTCCAGGACTCGGAGGGCACCTTCGTCCACTACTGGCTCAAGAACGGCCAGGGCGGCGAGCACTTCCGCCGCGAGGACATCGTCTTCGAGTGCTTCCACAACTTCCTGGCGTTCAGTCAGTGGGGCAACATGCTCTACCAGACCATGGCCCTGCTGGACGCCGACCACGGCGACCCGGTCGTCAGGTCGTGGTTCGAACGGACGATGACGAACAGCCCGGACACGGCGGACGGCGACGCGTTCACCCCACTCGACCGCTACGTGATGGAGCTCTTCCGCACGGTTTCACCGAACGGAGCCAGCCTGTCGACCGTGAGCACCGAGCGAGGTGCCGAGCCTCGCTTGGGCAGTGTTGTCACCGTGCACCCCTCAGCGAGCCGAGACCCCCGGCACTGGCGCAACCCGGAGGAGTTCGATCCCGAGAGGTATCTGGCAGCGCCGACGACCGCCGACAACACCGAGACGAGAAGCCGCCAAGCCGGGCTTGCGCGCTGTCCCTTTCCACCCGCACCGTTCACCGTCAGGGACGGCCGTCGGGCAGAGATGACCAACAGCGCGTTCGGAGCCGTGTACGGAGTGGTCGACGGCACCGCGTACCCAGTCTGCGACACGGCCGGTTATGCGCCGTTCGGATTCGGCTACCGGCGCTGCGGTGGAGAGCAACTGACCACGGAGTTCGTCAAGGAGTTCCTGCGAACGGTGTGGAGTCGCGGGATCGAATTCACCAGGCTCGACCTTGACCATCCCGAGAAGGTGCCCGTTTCACCGCGCACAGTCATCCAGGACAACATCGGCTTCCGAGAGGGGTCATGAGAACCGCAGCGTGAGGCGCGGATACGCCGGAGTCTGCAACGGCGTATCCGCGCACCTGTGAGAAGACCGAGGGAAGACCGAAGGGGGACTGTCCGTGCCGGCACGACCCCAACAGCCGGCGTTCCCGTCCTGTTGCCGGGGCTGTCTGGCAGGCGGCGTGGCAAACCGAACGGGGGCCGGGACGACCACAAGGCCATCGCAGCCCCCGCGCGGGTTTCCGTCCTCCTCTTTGCCCCTCCTCAAACCGGGCAGGGGTCGTAGTGACCTGCCCGACTGCCTTGTGAGGGGTGCCCCGTCGTAGCAACTGGCCGCTCATCCATCCCGCCCTGCGGCGTCTGCGGCAGGGTCTGCTCGGTCCAGATCACCTTGCCGGCCTGCGTATGCCGCGTCCCCCAACGCTCGGCGACCCGGGCGACAAGAAACAGACCGCGTCCGCTCTCGTCCGTGGTGGCCACCTGACGCAGATGGGGGAACGCGGGGCTGGAGTCAAACACCTCACACGTAAGGGCGTCGTCACAGAGCAGCCGAAGGTGGATCGGTCCAGTGGTGTAGCGGAGAGCGTTGCTCACCAGCTCGCTGAGGATCAGTTCGGTCGTGAAGACGAGGTCACTCAGACCCCAATGCGCAAGCTGGCGCGTAACAGCAGCACGCAGGTCGGCCACCGCCGCCGGCTCGGCGGGCACATCCCAGTCGGCGACGTGATCAGGTCGCATGCCGCGGGTGCGGGCGACCATCAGCGCGACGGCGCCGCCGGGGCGGAGGGGGAGCAGTGCGTCGAACACGGCCGCGCAGGTCTCCTCCGGGCCCGCAACGCCGTTCCGGGTGGCGGCTCGGCTCAGAACCCTCCGCAGCAGTGCGAAACCGCCGTCGGCGCCCTTTCCTCGGCGATGGACCAGGCCGTGGCCGTAGAGCACGAGTTGGCTGCCCTCGGGCACCTCCCACTCCGCGGTGGTGAAGGAGCCGCTGCCCAGGCCGAGGGGCGGCCCGGCGGGCACGTCGGGGAAGTCCACCCGGCCATCGGGGCTCATTACGGCGGGCGGCCGATGCCCGGCCCGGGACACCGCGCAGTGCCGGGAGACCGGGTCGTAGATCGCATAGAGACAAGTCGCTCCCCTGAAAATGCCCTCGCATTCGTCAGGGCCCCGGCCCCACCGGGCCGCGAGATGATCGAGACGGCCCAGGAGTTCGTCGGGCGCCAGGCCGGTCGAGGAGAGGTTGCGGAGCGCGCCGCGCAGCCGGCCGATCCAGGCGCGGGCACGCGGGCCGCAGCCCACAACACTGCCCACAGCCATGGCCACGCGATTCTCGGGCAGCGCAATGAGCTCGATCCAGTCGCCGGATGTCTCCGATCGCGCAGGCCGATAGCGGACTGCCACGTCGACAGCGTGCTGGGCGATCGGGCTCCGGGAGGCGTGGGGCTTCTTGAGGGATGACGTTTGTGGCGTGTCCGCGGACGTAGTCGCGTTCATGTTCCGCTCCTTGTGCGTGTGCGGGATCGGATCGCATCCGTGAAATCGACGCTAGGCGTGCAGGGCACGAAAGCCACTGGGCGCGGGACACCACCTGTCAGTTGAGGTTTGTACTAACGAGCCAATCGACCTGCACTCCGTCGTCTTGGCCCTCAACGGCCTGCAACACAGCAGGCGTTCCCGGCCGGGAAGCCCCCGCCGGGAACGCCTGACCTGGTCTTAGTAGCCGCCGTCACCCCAACCGTCGCCGCCGTCGCCGTGGCCCCAGCCGCCGCCGTGGCCGCCACCACCACCGTGGCCGCCGCCACCGTGGCCGCCGCCGCCGTGGCCGCCGCCGCCGTGAGCCGAGTAGCCGACTTCGTGGCTCTGCTCAGCCGCCGACGCCGTACCGACCCCGATTCCGGTGCAGGCGAGGACAACTGCGGCAGAGGTGACGGCAGCCAGACGGCCAATGCGGGACACATGTGCACTCATAACGTGCTCCTTTCAGAACTGAGTAACTAGCGGATACGGAGGCGACATTTTTTGTCGAAAACGCATTCAGCCGCGCGTCCGTTGCTTCCACGAGCACGGGTGTTCACGTAGCCGGTGCCACAGATCCGTGGGCACATCCTCCGTTCTGTCCGCCACGCTACGGACGGACGTGAGGCAATCCATCGGACGCAGAACACGAGAAAGTCAGCACCGTTCGTATCCGGGACCCAACCCGGAGCCTGTCCACCTCAGGCCGTGGCGTGGTGCCGGACGAGGACGCCCTCGGCGATCGCCGCGATGCGGTTGGTGCACAACGGAGTTACCCGTATGGGGCTGACGAGGCATCGGCCGTCGCAGACCCTTACGCGACCCGCGTGGCCACGGCGGTCGCAGGCCCTTACGCGACCCTCGTGGCCACGGCGCGCGCGGAAGCCGGCGCGCAGATGAGCCTCGCTTGGGAGCAGCCGCCGATCGCACCGACGGCGGCATGAACCTCGGGGCCGCGTACCCCCGAGACTCAGAATCCTCGTCACGGGGTGTGACCAGGATCGCTAGTTGGCATGAGGCAACGTTCGTGACCTGCGCTGATGCCAAGGAGCTTCAGCTGCTGGAGGCACGGAATCAGCGAGATAGTTGGCACTTTGGTACAGCGCAGGTCACAAGGCGTGTCGCCGGAGCAGGGGATCCAGCTGTCCTCCGGGCGTAAGGCTCCCTCGTGCGCGGCCGACGGACTTCAGGTCCCGGTACAGCTCCCCTGCTGATGATCCGTACGGTGATTCATCCAGAGCACCACGTCACAGACCCGCAGCGCACTGACGGTCTCGGGGAGGTCTGCGGCCTGCCGTAGGGCCATCAGCTCGTGATGCACCGCCCAGTTGTCGACACGCAGCGCGGCATACAGGTCGAGCCAGAAAGACTTGGGCCGACCGAGGACGCATCGAACGACCTGATCGTAGACAGGCAGCAACCGCGGGCGCTTCCGGGCGAGGAGCTTCCCGGCCGTGACCCATCCGATTCCGGGCTGGTCGCGAAGAAGGTGCCAGGCAGCGTGTGCCGGCGATCCGTCGGCCAGGTCGCCAGCCTCGGCCTCGACCATGTCGATGTCGAAGGGAACACGGCTCAGCAGCTTGGACACCCGGACAGCAAGGTCGCCTTCCAGGAGGTCCAGGGCGGCCTGCGCGGGAATCCTGACCGACAAGGTCTGCACTGCAATCAGGTCATCGGCAGTCACCGTGTTCGCGACTGCCGGGCGATCACCCCCTCCAGCGAGGTGCTCGAAGCGACTTCCCGTGAACGGCACCGCTTCCTGCAGCAGACCGGTGCCGAAGTAGCGCTGGAGGTTCGAGGCAGCTTGATCAGAGGTGATGAGGCTGCTCAGCCGGTGAGACATCAACTGTGGGGCAACTGGGCCATGGGCTGTCCGGGGCTGCTTCAATGCCGCAACCAGGCGGCGAAGGCGTCGACGAGGCCAGCGTAGAACCGCTCGTCCGGCACCGATCCCGGGTTCTTGCTCGCGTCGTAGAAGGCGACGTTGGTGAAGGTGGCGGAGGCGGAGGCGTTGAGGTTCTTGTAGAACGCGAGCTTGCCGCGCCCAAACCCGACGAACAGCCAGAACACCCCAAGTGATGCGGTGTTCTGCAGCAAGGAGCGGACCTCGGCCTTGTCCCAGGGCTCATCACCGACCTGGGTCACGATGAAGGCGGGATCAGTGGCTCCGGATTCCTGGTAATGCTCTATTGCACGCCGCATCGACTCGGCGAGCCTGCCCCGCCGCCAGTCCACCTGGGTGTGCAACTGTCCGATGCGACCTCGGTAATTGTCCAGCCGGATCTCTTCCAGGAATGGTTGCCTCCCGCTGGAGAAGACGACGGGTACGCTGCCGTCGTCGTCGAGGGCGGTGGACAGAGCCAGGACACGCTCGGCGAAGGCCTGTACCGCGAATGACGCGTACAGCTCCCTCATGTACCAGCTGTGGTCGAGGATCAGATACACCGCAGCCCGCCGATTCGCGATACCGCGGTCCACAAGGGACTTGCCGGCCTGGCGGGCCGGAGACAGCAGTCCGGGCGCCAGTCGTTCGACCTTCGAGAAATCCACTGCGGGACCTGTGGAAGCCGAATTCCGGTGCCCTTGGACGGGGAGCGGCGCGGAAGTTGCGGCGGGCTCGGCTTCGACCTCGACACCGTAGTCGGTGGCGAGACCACCAAGACCGGAGGCATAGCCCTGTCCCACAGCACGGATCTTCCATCCGCCGTTCCGTCGATACAGCTCCGCCAGAAGCACGACCGTCTCCCCGGATGTGAAGTCCGGCGCCGTGAACGACAGGACGCAGGTACCGGCCTGCGTAATCGTCAAGAGAGGTGCCCGAGTGAAGACTCCGCCCCGCTGTAGCGGATCAGCGCTCGCCACCACGATCACCCGGTGTACGTCGGCCGGCACGCGCCCAAGGTCGGCCGTGACCGCAGACCCGGCGACGGACACGGCGTCTTGGGCTGGGTGGTTGTAGAAGACCAGGTCGGCGTCGCTCCGAACCCTGCCGTCCGCTCCCAGCAGCAGCGCCGAGACGTCCGCGGCCAAGCCCTGAACTGACACCGCCAACACCACCGGCGCCGTCAACAGCCCGGTGTTCTGCCCTTTACGCAACGACGTCGTCTGCATCCTCGCCCCCTTGATCGCCGAGAGGGAAACGGTAGACCCCTGATGCCCGACCGTCCCTGCTTTGGACAGAATTCGCCCCCTGAGCCGCCTGCAGTCACTACCTCCTGACCCCGGATGACGAACTTCCCAGGGGCGGATGAGCCTCGCACCTGCTCCCGAAGCGTCTGTTAGTGCCACACTGTGCCCCCGGGAAAAGGGGTGGGCCATGGGGTTCGGTTTCCGTGTCGGTGTGCCTGGGCTGAGTGTGCGTGTCTCCACACGCGGTGTGCGGACCTCCGTCGGTCCACGTGCGGCGAGGCTCAGTGTGGGCAGCGGCGGCGCAAGGGTGTCGACGGGACTCGGCCCCTTCTACGCGTCGAGTTCTCTCAGCGGCAGTCGTCGAAGGACCAGCACACGTCGTACCACGCAGACCCGGTCGGTCGCTCCTTCGGCCGCCCAGTTGGAGCGGGCACGCCGCCAGGCGGAGAGAGCACAACAGGAGGCGGAGCGCGACGCCGCCATCGCTCAGCTGCAGGAGCTGAGGCGCCAGATGACCAGCGTCCACCTGCAGTCTTTCGCCTCTGCGCAACCGCCCGTGATCCCCGCCGCTCCGCAGCTCGGCCTGCCGTGGGCACTCGCCGAGGCCCAGTCCTTTCACCTCCAAGGGGTGGGCCGGCTGGCACGTGCAGAGCGGACTTCCGCCAAGCAGCGCGCCCAACTGGACGCCCCCGCGTACCTGGCCGCGGAGACAGCACGTCTCCACGTAGTCCGTGAGCAGATGGTCACCGAGGCCGGGCAGTGGTGGGATGCGCTGCTCTCCAACGACGAGGCCACCGTCTGCGAGGCCGTGAACAGCGCCTTCTCCGACAATCCGGCCGCCGGCTGCGCAGTCGGCGTGGACCGCACCGTCCTGTCGGTCGTCATCCGACAGCAGGACCTCGACACGATGCCCACCCAAACCGCGGGCCTGACGCCCAGCGGGCGCCCAGCCCTGAAGAACCTCGCCAAACGCGACCGGCTCCTCTGGTGGTTGACAGCCATGGGCTCCAACATCGTCGCCACCCTCAAAGAGGGTTTCGCCACTGCGCCCGGCATCGAAGCCATCGACCTGGCCGTCATGACTCGCCTGCCCGACACTCAGCGACTCGGCTTCGTCGCGTATGGCCGCTGGACACAGCGTGCGATCGAATCAACACCCTGGCGGGAACCCGAGGACGCCCTGCGGTTCCTGGACATCGGGCAGGACGTCGCCTGCTCCGTCATCACCACCGCTTCCGGTAACCTCTCGAGCGCGCTCAAACCGCTGGACGCCACCTGCGTACCCGGCCTCCAAGACCTGCTGGACGGCGCCCAAGACGACCCCGCCTCCGGCGAACCCTCCCTCGCCGACCTGGACATCACCCTCGGCGCCAACACATCTCCCGACCACCGGGCCACGGTCGGCGACCCGTACCGGATCAGACCGTTCGCCGAGTGGAAGCAACAGACTCTCTCCCAGCCGCAACCCGCGCCTGTTGTAGCTCCGGCCGCGTCCGCGGCGCTCATCCCGGGCCAGACCCTCGTCCTGCCCGAGGAAGCCTGGCGGGGACTTCGCGTCTCCTTCAGCTTCGCCGGCGCCGACGCCGACCTCGCTCTGTTCCTACTCGGGAACGACGGCGGAGTCTCCGGTGACGAGGACTTCGTCTTCTACAACCAGCCATCCGCTGCCGCCGGCGGCGCACGGCTCCTCGGTAAACAGCAGGAGGGACCGCACACGGTCGAACGCGCCACCATCCATCTGTGCGCCCTGCCCGAACATGTGCGACGGGTGGCCGTCGCCATCAACATGGACGTCGAAACCGGCCTGACCTGCGGATCCCTCACTCACGCAGCTCTGGACCTGGACTGCACGAGCGGCACCGCCTGGACGTTCAAGCCTCCCGCCGACCCCGCCACCCGGGCCATGGTCATCGCCGAGCTCTACCGGCACAGTGCCGACGGCCATCCGGTATGGAAGCTTCGGGCCCTCGGCCAGGGCTGGGCAGACGGCCTCGACGGCCTCGCTCGCGCCTATGGAGTCAACGTCGAATAACTGGGCGGCGAGCATCAGTTCCGCGCGCGGCGAGGGAATCGGCTCGCCACCGCGGTAACGGAACGTCCGCCTATCAGGGTAAGGAGGCCGCGACGGCACAATCTGGGCGCTCGCCGTCGAAGTGGCGGGCACTGCCGGGGTGTTCACGCAAAACGGTGGGTCGACGGACAGTTCAGGAGCGCCGAACTCACGGCGACATAATTCCACCAAGCGAAGGAACAGGACATCATTCCGACGCACGCAAGGGAAGTCATCATGCCACCCTATAGCCTCGAAAACCGGCTGGTCATCGGAATAGCCTCAAGCGCACTCTTCGACCTTAAAGAGTCCGATGGCGTGTTCCGAAAAGAAGGCGAGGAAGGCTATCGCATCTATCAGCGAGAGAATCTGGACAACACCCTCCAACCCGGCGTGGCTTTTTCTTTCATCCGCCGCATTCTATCGCTGAATGACTTGAACCCAGAAGGCGACCCTTTGGTCGAAGTAATTATCCTCTCCCGCAACGACCCCGACACGGGACTTCGGGTCATGCAGTCCATAAAATCACACGACCTACCTATAAGTCGCGCCATCTTCATGCAAGGTCGAGCACCGTACAAGTTTATGCGCGCCCTACACATGTCACTGTTCCTGTCTGCAGATGAAAACGACGTCCGAGAGGCCGTGACCTCAGGGCTACCTGCTGGTCGGGTCCTCGGTTCCGCCGTTGCCGACGACCCCGAGGACAGGGACCTGCGGATTGCCTTTGACTTCGACGGCGTCCTCGCCGGCGATGAATCGGAGCGCGTCTTCCAACAGAGCGGCATAGAGGTATTCCGCACTCACGAGACCGTGAACGTTGCCACTCCTCACGATGCAGGCCCCCTCCGGGACTTCCTACGCGAGATCAACAAGCTGCAGCGAAGAGAGGAAGAACGTCGCAGGGAGAATGAGGACTACACGATCCGCGTTCACGTATCCATCGTCACAGCACGCAATGCGCCAGCACATGAGCGCGCCATAATGAGTTTGAACAACTGGGGAGTGACAGTCAATGACGCTTTCTTCCTAGGGGGCATCGACAAGGGTTCGATCATGGATGTACTGAGGCCCCACATCTTCTTCGACGACCAGGAAATCCATCTTAAAGGAACCTCCCAGACGACACCGAGCGTCCACATTCCATTCGGGGTTGTCAACCAAGAGGAGAGCACCGAGACGTCCGAGTAGGTTTCCCACGAGAGCGTGGACAAGAGCCCGGCTCTCTTGCACGTGCAGCGGACCCGCGCATCCTTTCATTCATCGCCTGGAGCGAAGTCACCCAGCATGAAATCTCGCTGTGCCCCATCGTCCAGGACCTCCGAGGAGTGGGAGACGCGCGCTTGCTCGTGTCCCGCACCAGCGCACTCCACGAAAGAGACCTGGGGCAAGGAGAACGGACTCGTCTTCGCCGACGTGTCAGCCTCTACGCGACGCGGCTCGGCCAGGCCTGCGACCAAGGCGCTCCCTTGGACGTCTCAAAAGCTGAGATAGTCGAAGAGGAGACTAACGCGCACGGCGCGTCGACCCCTCCGCTCGGCAAGTAAGTCGCACGTCAAGTCTCTTCAGATACCGAAGTTCAGGACGCTGCCATCGATTGCTCCGGCCGCAACATCCGATGCCAACTATCCCGCTTTTGTGCCAACTAAAATGCCTCGTCACACGGGGTGACGAACGGGGCTCAGAGTCCCGCGATCGCGTTCCAGCGCTTCGCGAAATCCGTGCGTTCGCTGGACGTGATGTCGCGGGCGATCGCGAGCCGCTTGCGCATGGTCGCGTCGGGGAAGATCAGCGGGTCCTCGGCGAGGGCGGCGGTGTCCTTGTCCTTGGAGGAGGCGAGGACGTCCTGGGCGGCGGGTACGGGGCAGACGTAGTTGACCCAGGCGGCCAGTTCGGCGGCGACCGCCGGCTCGTAGTAGAAGTCGACGAGTTTCTCCGCGTTGGCCTTGTGGCGGGCCAGGTTGGGAATCATCAGCGACTCCGCCCACAGCTCGGCGCCCTCCTCGGGGACGACGAAGCGGATGTCGGGGTCGTCGGCCTGGAGCTGGATGACATCGCCGGAGTACGCCTGACAGGCCAGCACGTCGCCGCTGGAGAGGTCCTTGATGTAGTCGTTGCCGGTGAAGCGCCGTATCTGGCCGCTGTGTACGTGCTTCTCGACCTGGTCGCAGACCTGGTGGAAGTCGTCGGCCGTCCACCGGGTGATGTCGACGCCGTTGCCCTGCATGAGGAGCGCGAAGGCCTCGTCCAGGCCGGAGAGAAGGGTGACCCGGCCCTTGAGGTCATCGGCCCACAGGTCGGACACGTGGTTGATCTCGTGGCCGACCTTGCGGCGGTTGTACGCGATGCCGGTGATCCCGGACTGCCAGGGAACCGACGACTTGCGCCCGGGGTCGAAGGCGGGTGAACGCAGCAGCGGGTCAAGATACTTGGTGACGTTCGGCTGCCTCGTCCGGTCCATCTCCTGGACCCAGCCGAGGCGGACGAAACGGGCGCACATCCAGTCGCTGATGACGATGAGATCGCGGCCCGTCCGCTGGTGGTTCATCAGGGACGGGCTGATCTTGCCGAAGAACTCGTCGTTGTCGTTGATCTCCTCGATGTAGTCGACGGAGATCCGGGTGCGCTTCTCGAATGCCTCCAGCGTGGGCCGCCTGGTCGTGTGCTTGTCGTCGGTGTCGATGTACAGCGGCCAGTTCGCCCACGTCAGCCGCTTGTCCGTGGCGGAGAGGTCGGCCGCGGCCCGGTCGCCGGGTGCCACATACGCGGCCGGCACCCCGCATCCGGCGAGGGCGCCGAGCGCGGCACCACCGCCGAGGGCACGCAGCAGGGACCGGCGGGACAGGGGCGAGGTCTTCCGCATCACGGGCACCCGGGCAGCATGGCGCCCCCGGCTTCGCCTGAACAATGGACGCTGCGTCGAGCGGTCGCTCTCCTGGCCGACACCTTGTCGATCAGCTGAGCCGGCGCTCGACGGCGTCGGGCGAGCCGGTCGGCGTCGGAGGGCATCCCGGTAGCGTGACCCGCACGGTCAGGCCGCCCTCCGGGCGGGGCCAGGCCTCTACCG
The DNA here is from genome assembly GCF_040651675.1 of Streptomyces sp. NPDC048415. Taxonomy (NCBI): domain Bacteria; kingdom Bacillati; phylum Actinomycetota; class Actinomycetes; order Kitasatosporales; family Streptomycetaceae; genus Streptomyces; species Streptomyces sp. NPDC048415. Next base: position 80,754 of record NZ_JBEZKJ010000011.1, read on the forward strand.
TGCCGCCGTGTGCGGTGGCGACGGCCGTGACGATGGAGAGGCCGAGGCCCAGGCCGTCGCGCCCCCGGACGCGCGCGGTGCCGAGGCGACGGAACGGCTGGAAGAGTCCCGCCACTTGGTCGCGCGGGATCACCGGGCCGGTGTTGGCGATCCGCAGGACGGCACGCCCGGCCTCCAGCCCCGTCCACAGGCGGACCCAACTCTCCTCAGCGTCGGCGTGGTTGTGCCGTACGGCGTTGTCGGTCAGGTTGACCACCAGCCGCTCGATCAGCTGGGGGTCCCCGAGTACTGGGGCGGAGTTGAGGTCGGCCCGCACCCGGGGCCCGGCCCCGGTCCCGCCCTCGTCCCCGTCCTCATCCTCGCTCTCCGGCAACCGTCCCCGCACGATCTCCGCCAGATCCGCGAACTCCCGCCGCCGCAGCCCGCCTTGGCTGCGCGCCAGCGTCAGCAGCGCGTCGATGAGCCGCTCCTGCTCCTGCCCGGCCGCCCGCACCCGCAGACACCCCGCCCGCAGGCTCTCCACCGACGCCCCGGGGTCCGCGAGCGCGACGTCCACGATCGCCTGCTGGAGGGTGAGCGGCGTACGCAGCTCGTGCGAGGCGTTTGCCACGAACTGCTTCTGCGCCTCGAACGCGCCCTCAAGGCGGTCCAGTACGTCATCGAACGTGTCCGCCCCACTGATCCACCACCGGGAGGAACCCCATGCGTGCTCTGGTCCCCAGGCCACGACGGCTCGCCCTGGCCTGCGCCATGATCTCGGCCGCCACGCTCGGCACGGTCAGCGCGTCGGCGGCCTCGGCGTCCGACACGTCCACCGTGACGTCCGCGAAACCCGCCGCGTCCCGGCACGCCGAGCCGCCCAAGGGAACGGCGCTGGCAGTCGCGTACAAGCCCACCGCGAAAGCCCCCGGTGACGTGAAAGCGGCGAACGGCGAGTTCGCCGCGTGCATGCGCGGGCAAGGCCAGAAGTACTTCCCCGACTTCCACGCGTCCAAGGACGCGGAGGGGCATGTACGCCTGGACGTGAAGGTCGTCGGCAAGGACTTCGATCCGACGTCGAAGGAGTACAAGAACGCTCTGGACGCCTGCGCGCCCATCCTGGCGAAGGCCGGTATCTCCTTCCCGGCCGCGCCCGACCTGCCGCCGCTGCCCGAGCCCGGCAAGAAGCCGCCGTTCCTGCACAAGGAGCACACGGGGCAGAAGGGGCACACGGAGCACAAGGAGACGGGCCAGCCCGGCGAGCCTGACCTCCCCTCGCTCAGCAGCGGTATCGAGAGCGCCTGACCATCGCGGAGGGGGAACACCGCGGCCCCGGACGGGATCAACTCCCGTCCGGGGCCGCGCGGTTCATGCGGGATCAGCTGTCCAGCGACGTCATCACGTGCTTGATGCGCGTGTAGTCCTCGAAGCCGTACCCCGAGAGGTCCTTGCCGTATCCGGACTTCTTGAAGCCGCCGTGCGGCATCTCGGCGACCAGCGGGATATGGGTGTTGATCCACACGCAGCCGAAGTCGAGGGACTTCGACAGGCGCATCGCGCGGCCGTGGTCCTTCGTCCAGACGGAGGAGGCGAGGGCGTAGTCGACGCCGTTCGCCCACTCGATCGCCTGGGCCTCGTCCGAGAAGGACTGCACGGTGATGACCGGGCCGAAGACCTCGTTCTGGATGATCTCGTCGTCCTGCTTCAGACCCGAGACGACGGTCGCGGCGTAGAAGTAGCCCTTCTCGCCGACCTGCTGACCGCCCGCCTCGACCTTGGCGTGCGCGGGCAGGCGCTCGATGAAGCCGGCGACCTGCTTGAGCTGGTTCGGGTTGTTCAGCGGGCCGTAGAGCACATCCTCGTCGTCCGGCTGGCCGGTCTTCGTCTCGGCGGCGGCCTTGGCGAGCGCGGCGACGAACTCGTCGTGGATGGACTCCTGGACCAGGACGCGGGTCGCGGCCGTACAGTCCTGGCCCGCGTTGAAGAAGCCCGCGACCGAGATGTCCTCGACGGCCTTGGCGATGTCGGTGTCCTCGAAGACGACGACCGGGGCCTTGCCGCCCAGCTCCAGGTGGACGCGCTTGAGGTCCTTGGAGGCCGACTCGGCGACCGACATGCCCGCGCGGACCGAACCGGTGATGGAGGCCATCGCCGGGACCGGGTGCTCGACCATCGCGCGGCCGGTGTCGCGGTCGCCGCAGATGACGTTGAAGACGCCCTTGGGGAGGATGCCGCCGATGATGTCGGCGATCAGCACGGTGGATGCGGGGGTGGTGTCCGACGGCTTCAGGACGACCGTGTTGCCGGCCGCGAGCGCCGGGGCGAACTTCCACACGGCCATCATCATCGGGTAGTTCCACGGCGCGACCTGGGCGCAGACGCCGATCGGCTCGCGGCGGATGATCGAGGTCATGCCCTCCATGTACTCGCCGGCCGAGCGGCCCTCGAGCATGCGGGCGGCACCCGCGAAGAAGCGGATCTGGTCCACCATCGGCGGGATTTCCTCGGACCGGGTCAGCCCGATCGGCTTGCCGGTGTTCTCCACCTCGGCCGCGATGAGCTCCTCGGCCCGCTCCTCGAACGCATCCGCGATCTTGAGGAGGGCCTTCTGGCGCTCGGCCGGGGTCTGGTCGCGCCAGGCCGGGAAGGCCGCGGCGGCGGCCGCCATCGCGGCGTCGACGTCCGCCTGTCCGGACAGCGGCGCGGTCGCGTACGCCTCACCGGTCGCGGGGTTGACCACGTCAGTGGTCCGTCCGTCGGCGGCGTCCCGGAACTCACCGTCGATGTAATTGCGCAGACGACGCAGCTCGGTGCTCACTGCCGGCCCTCCAAGTTTGGGTGTCCAATCGCTGAGACACCCACCCTAATCCGTGCACCCACGTTTTCAACACCCCTGGTCGCCCCAGAACTGCGAAATCCGCAAGACGCGTACCCGTAAACAACGAATTTCATCGCCGCGGCCTTGCGGAACTGTCGAGACGTCGTGCACAGTGAGGTCGTGGCCAGTCGAAGCGCAGACCCCAGGGACTCCCGCGAGTCCAGGAACGGCAGTCCCCAGCTGGACGCCGTCTCCCTCGCCATCATCGAGCAGCTGCAGCAGGACGGACGTCGCCCGTACGCCGCGATCGGCAAGGCCGTGGGCCTGTCCGAGGCGGCCGTGCGTCAGCGCGTCCAGAAGCTGCTCGACCAGGGCGTGATGCAGATCGTCGCCGTCACGGACCCGCTCACCGTGGGTTTCCGCAGGCAGGCGATGGTGGGCATCAATGTCGAGGGTGACCTCGACCCGGTGGCGGAAGCGCTGACGGCCATGTCGGAAGTCGAGTACGTGGTGATGACCGCGGGCTCGTTCGACATCCTCGCCGAGATCGTCTGCGAGGACGACGACCACCTGCTGGACGTCATCAACAAACGCATCCGGGCCCTGCCCGGCGTGCGCTCCACCGAGAGCTTCGTCTACCTGAAGCTGAAGAAGCAGACCTACATGTGGGGAACCCGATAGCCGTGAGCACCAAGGACCTCAGCAAGACCGCGTACGACCACCTGTGGATGCACTTCACCCGCATGTCCTCGTACGAGAACGCGCCCGTTCCCACCATCGTCCGTGGTGAGGGCACCTACATCTACGACGACAAGGGCAAGCGCTACCTCGACGGTCTTGCGGGTCTGTTCGTGGTTCAGGCGGGTCACGGCCGTACCGAGCTGGCCGAGACCGCCTTCAAGCAGGCGCAGGAGCTGGCCTTCTTCCCGATCTGGTCCTACGCCCACCCGAAGGCCGTCGAGCTCGCCGAGCGCCTCGCGGACTACGCTCCGGGCGACCTGAACAAGGTCTTCTTCACCACCGGCGGCGGCGAGGCCGTCGAGACCGCGTGGAAGCTGGCGAAGCAGTACCACAAGCTCACCGGCAATTACACGAAGTACAAGGTCATCTCGCGTGCGGTCGCCTACCACGGCACCCCGCAGGGCGCCCTGTCCATCACCGGCCTGCCGGCCCTGAAGGCCCCCTTCGAGCCGCTCGTCCCGGGCGCGCACAAGGTGCCGAACACGAACATCTACCGCGCCCCGATCCACGGTGACGACCCGGAGGCCTTCGGCCGCTGGGCCGCCGACCAGATCGAGCAGGAGATCCTCTTCGAGGGCCCCGAGACGGTCGCGGCCGTCTTCCTCGAGCCCGTGCAGAACGCCGGCGGCTGCTTCCCGCCGCCGCCCGGCTACTTCCAGCGGGTGCGCGAGATCTGCGACCGGTACGACGTGCTGCTCGTCTCGGACGAGGTCATCTGCGCCTTCGGCCGCCTCGGCACGATGTTCGCCTGCGACAAGTTCGGCTACGTACCGGACATGATCACCTGCGCCAAGGGCATGACCTCGGGCTACTCCCCGATCGGCGCGTGCATCGTCTCCGACAAGATCGCCGAGCCGTTCTACAAGGGCGACAACACCTTCCTGCACGGCTACACCTTCGGCGGCCACCCCGTGTCGGCCGCGGTGGGTCTGGCCAACCTCGACCTGTTCGAGCGCGAGAACCTCAACCAGCACGTGCTGGACAACGAGGCCAACTTCCTCTCGACGCTCCAGAAGCTGCACGACCTGCCGATCGTCGGCGACGTCCGCGGCAACGGCTTCTTCTACGGCATCGAGCTGGTGAAGGACAAGGTCACCAAGGAGAGCTTCACGGACGAGGAGTCGGAGCGCGTGCTCTACGGCTTCGTCTCCAAGAAGCTCTTCGAGTACGGCCTCTACTGCCGCGCCGACGACCGCGGTGACCCGGTCATCCAGCTGTCGCCGCCGCTGATCTCCGACCAGTCGACCTTCGACGAGATCGAGGGGATCGTCCGTCAGGTGCTGACGGAGGCGTGGGCGAAGCTGTAGTCCCACGGCTGCTTCAACGAAGCGCTGATCTTCCTTCTGGATGAGCAACACACCGGCCCCGGTGCCGTCCGTTCGAGTGAGAAACGGCCGCCCGGGGCCGCGTGCTGTCCGGCCTCCCGCCGCCGAATCCCTAGCGTGCCCAGTGACCGATCGGCCCTGCCTTCGTTCCCCCGACCGGGGGACTGCGCGACCTCGTGGAGGCCGCCAGGCAGCGCAAATCAGATCTGAACGAGGTGTACGCGATGGTGGCCCCGCCGGACAACGACGTGCTCTGGGCACGCGCCCTGCACGTCAAGCACAACGGCTCGCCCGCGCTCAGCGGTGTCTCGCTCGGGATCCGCGACGGCGAGATCCTGGCGGTGGGCGGCCCGCGCGGCAGCGGCAAGACGACGCTGCTGCGGTGCCTGTCGGGGCAGCTGCTGCCGGAGCGGGGCGAGGTCTGGTTCAACAGCACTCCCGTGCACACCATGGGCTCGCTCACCCGCGAACGGCTGCGCCGCGACCGCTTCGGCTGGATCGACCCCGCCCCGGTCCTCGTCCCCGAGCTGAACGTCTGGGAGAACGCGGCGCTGCCCCTGATGCTGCGCGGCTGCGGACGCCGGGCCGCCAAGACCGCCGCCCTGGAGTGGCTGGAGCGCCTCGACATCGGCGGCTGTGCCCGCAAGCGCCCGCACGTCCTGCTTCAGGCCGAGCGCCAGCGCGTGGCGATCGCCCGCGCCCTCGTCCCCTCCCCCACCGTGCTCTTCGCCGATGAGCCGACCGCGCCGCTGCACCGCGCCGACCGCGCGCATGTCCTGCGCACACTCACCACGGCGGCCCGCTCACACGGCATCACGGTCGTCCTGGCCACCCACGACGCGGACACCGCGGCGCTCGCCGACCGCACGGTGTCACTGCTCGACGGACGGCGCGTGAACACCGTCCATCTGCCCCCGGTCGCCGAGACGGAAGGCCGGGCCGCGTGCTCGCTCTCCGTCTAGCCCGCGGGGCCCAGCCCCTCATCCAGCTCCGCCGACTCCTGGTCACCGCCGCCTCGGCGGGCACCGGCTTCCTGCTGCTGTGCACGCTGGGGTACGCGATGTCGCATCCGGACGCCTCGGCCGCCAGCGTCCTGCGCCTGGCCTGGTGCGTCGCTCCGCTCGCCGCCACGGTCTACTTCGCGGTCGCGGTCGCCCGGACCGACCCCGGCACCCGTCCCCGTCCCGGCCTCTCGGCCATCGGCCTGGGCACGGGCCGCCTGATGGCCGTCTCGGCCGTCACCACGGCTCTTTCCACCGCCCTCGGCTCGATGGTCGCCCTGCTCTTCTTCCTCCATCTGCGCGGCGACCTCACGGGCATGCCGTTCGACGGCGCGGCGGCGGAGTTCCTCGCCGCCGACCAGTCCCTGCCCCTGCCCGCGGCCCTGACGCTGCTGACCCTCGTCCCTCTAGCTGCCTGCGCTGCGGTCGCGACGGTACTGCGACCACGCGGCGGAAGGCCGCAGCGCGAGGGGCGGTCCTACGGCCGCACCTGGATCACGGCGCGCCAGCAGGTGGTGGGAAGCGCCGCGGGGCGCGGAGGGCGGCGTGGCGGGCGGCACGCGGGGGGCGGTCGAGGGTCGGCTGGTTCGCCGGGTGCGGCTGGTGCCGCCGCGTCGCCTGCGCGGAGAGTCGCTGGAGAGGCTGGGGACACCGGCGGGCATCAGGGTCCCGGCGTCAACGGGGACGCGGCGGCATACGGCGGCACCGACGCGCACGAGCACACCGCCGCCCCCGACCGCCCCGGCTTCCACTGGAGGACGCAGGCGTACGCCAGTGCGGGTGTCCGGCGGCGGGCGGGCGCGGGCGATGTCACCGGCGTCGACCCGGACGCCGTCGGCCTCGGTCACCCCGGCGACTCGTTTCCGTATACCGGTGCAGGGGAGCCCGACGGCACCGCGGGCCGCCAACCGTCGCCCGAGCTGGACCCGCACAGGCTCCCGCCCCCGGAGTCCACCCCGAGCGGCCTGCCCTGGGGTGCGGCCGCGCTCGCTGCGGGGCTCGCCGTGGAGACGTACGCGAGCCGTTCGGGCCCGGCGCCGGGGCCGGCCCTGCCCGGCGGTTTCGTGGGAGGTCCGGCCGGGGTGCTGGTCGGGTGGGTGCTGACGGCGGTCGGCCTGGCGCTGGCGGGGCCGGCGATCACGTATCTGTGCGGACAGCTGCTGCAAGCGGTACGGCCCGGCGCGCTGCGGCTGCTCGCCGGCCGGGTGCTGCAGGCGGAGGCGCGGCGCATCGGGCAGCCGCTCGGCGTGGTGTGCGCGGTGGCGTCGGGCGGGTACGCCATGGCGACGCTGTACACGGGCGCACGCCCCGACTTCGGGCCCCTGACCACGCTCGGATCCCTGCTGGTCGCGGGGTGCACGCTGCTGACGCTGGCCACGGCCGCGGTGGAGGCGAAGCAGGCGCGGGCGGACACCACGGCGGCGCTGCTGCGGCTGGGCGCACCCGCCACGCTGCTGCGCGGCGCCGCCGCGCTGCGCGTCGGCGCGCTGCTCGCCCTGTTCGGCCCGCTGACCTGGGCGGTCGCCGAGCTGGCCGCGCTTCCTCTGATCCGCTGATCCCCGTACGACACGGTCGTGCCGGGGGCCTCCGAGTCCCGTATGAGTCCGGTACGGGGGTCGTATGAGTCCGGTACGGGTGTCGTACGAACCCGGTAGGAGTGCCGTACGAACCCGGTACGGGTGTCGTACGAGCCCGGTAGGAGTGCCCGTACAAAAAAATCCGCGCCGCCGATGAGTTCCGCTCGGACCTCCGGTCTATCCCTGCGAACGGCACATCACCGACGGGAGACCTCGCATGTACCAGCAGATGATCTTCGTGAACTTGCCCGTGGCCGACGTGGACACCTCCAAGAAGTTCTTCACAGAGCTCGGCTACACGATCAACCCGCAGTTCACGACCGACGACTGCGCCTGTGTGGTGATCAGCGACACGATCATCGCGATGATGCTCAGCAAGCAGCGCTACGCGGACTTCACCAAGAAGCAGATCGCGGACTCGTCGAAGACCAGCGAGGTGCTGCTGTGTCTGAGTGCCGAGAGCCGCGAGAAGGTCGACGAACTCGTCGACAAGGCCCTCGCGGCGGGCGGCTCGACCTCCGGCGAGACCCAGGACCACGGCTTCATGTACGGCCGCGCCTTCGACGACCCGGACGGCCACACATGGGAGGTCATGTGGATGGACCCGGCGGCGGTCCAAGGCTGATCCTGGCGCCCCGACCGGCGAAAGTTCAGCCCCTCCGGCGTTTGCGGAGCGGGGGTTCGGGGGCGAAGCCCCCAAGGACGGGATGGGCAGGGGCCGCGGGGGCGGAAACGCCGCGGTGATCGCCGGGGGCACGCTGCCGGCCGGAGGCCGCGGGCAGCACGCCCCGACGGCCTCCGCCGCGCCGCTGTACGGCGGCTTACCGCCCGCCGCAACAGCGCGACCTCCTGTCGCACCACCGCGACGGCCACCACCTGAGCGGCGGCCCTATTGGGCCCGGCCCCCGGCGAGCCTTTCAGCCCCCGCGGCCGGGGCAAGGCTTGCGGCGCCCCAACCAACGCCAGGCTCGCCCCCAGATGGGGCGCCCCCGCAGCCCGCGGAACGCCGCCCCCAGCCCCCGGCCCCCGGCGAGCCCTTCAGCCCCCGCGGCCGGGGCAAGGCCTTCGGCGCCCCAACCAACGCCAGGCTCGCCCCCGCGCGACCCAGGCGGGGCGCCCCCGCAGCCCTGGGAACACGCCCCCAGCCCCTCCGGCCCGGCGCCCCCGCAGCCGAGCCGGCCAACGTCCAGGCCCTAGCATGACCCCGTGCAGCCGACACCCCTCCGCGCTTCCCGTGACCGTGAGATCGAGTCCCTCGCCGAGTTCGACGAGGTCGTCTCGACGGGCGGCACGCTCGCCCAATTCCGTGTGCAGGCAGTTGACTTGACGGGACGCACGGAGGTGCTGCTGTCCGTGGACACCGCGGGCGCCGTCTTTCTCGGCTGCCCGATGGACCCCGACGCGGCGGCCAGGGTCAGGGCCGCCGGCGCCCTGGTCTTCCCGCCCATACTCGGGCTGCCCTTCGACCCGTATCGGGGCCTGCTCTACTCCCCCGACGAACTCTTCGACTCGCTGGACGCGGGCTACGAGGCGACGCCCGACGCCCGGGCGTACGCCTGGTTCCAGCGGACCAAGGCCGACGGCGACATATTCGCGTCGATGCTGCGGGCGATCCACGACGACTCCGTCTCGGACGCGCTCGACGAACTCCTCGTCGGCGCACAGGTGGTAGGCGTGATGGGCGGCCACGCGATGGCGCGCGGCACCGAGGCGTACGAGGGCGCGGCGCGCCTCGGCCGTGAGCTGGCGCGCGCCGGTCTCACGGTCGCCACCGGCGGCGGCCCGGGCGCGATGGAGGCGGCGAACCTCGGCGCGTACGCGGCCCCCTTCGGCGACGACATGCTCACCGAGGCTCTCCAACTTCTCGCCAGAGCACCGTCGTTCACCCCCTCGGTGACGGACTGGGCGCAAGCCGCCTTCGGTGTACGCGAGCGCTGGCCCGCCGGCGGCCCCTCCGTCGGCATCCCCACCTGGTTCTACGGCCATGAGCCGCCGAACGCCTTCGCGGCCCACATCGCCAAGTACTTCGCCAACGCGACCCGCGAGGACGGCCTGCTGGCCCGCTCGAACGCGGGTGTGGTCTTCCTGCCGGGCGCCGCCGGGACCGTACAGGAGATCTTCGACAACGCGACGCCGAACTACTACGAGTCCCGTGGTGAACCCACCCCCATGGTCCTGGTGAACCGCGCGCACTGGACCGAAAAACACCCCACCTGGCCGCTTCTTCAGTCGCTGGCCCGTGAGCGCTCGATGGAGTCGCGGATCGCCCTCGTCGACCGGATCGAGGACGCTCCCGAGGCCCTCAAACGCCTCGGTGGTTAATGACAAGGCAAAGCCAACGGCTGGGACGGGCATATGCATTGACAGTGCTGAGGCCCCGCTTATAAACCTGTGAGACTCCTGGGGGTGCTGTTGCCACAGCGTGTTTCGCAACAAAACCCCCACCACCCCCCGCAGTTGCGCATTCTGTGAAGGGCAATCGTGTCCATATCTCGCCGCACCGCACGTTCCGTGCGAATCCTCGGTGTCGCATCCGCCTCGGCCGCGCTCGCGCTCGGCGTCGCGGGCAACGCACTCGCCTGCAACATCCGTGACTTCTCGGCCGTCGCCTCCTGCGACGACAACGGGAAGGGCATCATCACCGTGACCGACACGGACTCCTCGGGCAAGGAGGCCACCGTCTCGGTCTACCTCGAGTCGAACGGCGCCGACGGGAAGCTGGTCGGCACCCAGACGGTCACCGGCACCCGCGAGGGCGCCACCGTGACGTTCTCGGAGGACTGGGCCCCCAAGGGCCAGTACCGCGTCCACATCAAGGCCGCGAACATAGTCGACGAGGACATCTCGCCGAACCTGACCGCGCCGTCCGACGCGTGCAAGTCGACGGAGACGCCTTCGCCTTCGGAGACCCCGAAGCCGTCACAGACTCCGTCCCCGTCTCAGACGCCTTCGGACTCGGCGACCCCGTCGGCCTCCGAGAGCACCACCGCTCCCGCGACGACGGGCGACAACTCCCCGTCCCCCGCGGCCGGTGACTCCAACCTCGCCGAGACCGGTGCGAACTCCAACACCGGCATGATCGCCGGTATCGCCGGCGCGCTCGTCGTGGTCGGCGGCGGAGCGGTCTTCTTCGGCATGCGCCGCCGTGGCGCCTCGAAGACCAACTGATCGCACGTCGCGGACACATGTGGCCCGCCCCCTCAGCGAGGGGGCGGGCCACATGCCTTGGCATCCGGAACTACCCGAACGTCGCCCGCTCCAGCCAGAACTCCAGCAGCTCCCGCTCCCCCAGTACCTCCAACCGGCCGCCGTCCAGCGGAAGTCGACGGTAGAAGCCCAGCAGGACGTCCGTGAGCGGGCCGCGCAGCGCGACGGTCGCCTTCTCGTGACCCCGGCGCCAGGTGACGCCCCGCTCGGCGAGCTCGACGACCCACTCGGCGTTCAACTCCGGTGTGGTGTCGGTGGCGTGGAGGTGGATGCTGCGGCCGACTCCGCGCAGCTCCGCCGCCGCCTCGTCCTGCTCCGTCCGCTGCACGTACTCGACGATCCCCAGCCACTCGTCGATCGCGTCCGCAGCCACCTCAGGATCGACCTCGTACGGCAGGCCGGCGGCCAGCGTCGCGTCGGCGCGGTGGATCGCCAGCTCGTGCGTCATCCGGCGCGCCCAGAACCCGGAGCTGAGGTCGCCGGCCCAGGCCCACACCTTCGTGTCGGGTCCCGCCTCGCGCAGTGTGCCGACGAGCATCGCGCCGGTCTGCGCGAGCCAGGCGTCCAGGGCGGCCGGGTCGCCCGCGGCCTCCGGTCCCCCGGCGAGCGGAATCCGGTCCTCGGGGATGTGCTCCTGAGCCCGCGTACGCACGATGAGTTCGACCCAGCGCAGCGCCCCGCCCGTGTGCCGGACCAGCTGCTCCAGTGACCAGTCCGGGCAGGTGGGCACGGTGGCGGACAGATCCGCACCTGCCGAGGTCACCACGTCCCTCAACTGCCGTACCTGCGAATCGATCTCATCGCAGTAGCGGTCATGTCCGAGTAGCGTCATGATCGCACCCTATGCGGCCCAGGGATCCCCGAGTACGACAATTTCGGCTGCGTCGAACTCCACCCCCACCACGTCCCCTGGCTCCGGCGCGTCCCGCAGAGCGCACGCCGCTTCAAGTCGGGGCGCGCCCTCCGAGTACAGGTGTACGGCGACATGGGTGCCCCGGAAGGTGCGGGCGGCGACGGTGCAGCGCAGGCCGTCCGCCGCGTCCACGAGCCGTACACCCGCAGGCCGCACGAGGAGCGTACGGAGCCCCTGGGGGGCGTCCTCGGGCACCGGAACCTTCCCCCACGGGGTGTCCGCGGCCTCTGCGACCACCGTCGCCTCGACCACGTTGTCGAAGCCGAGGAAGCGGGCCACGAACTCGTCCGCCGGACGCTGCCAGACCTCAAGAGGCGTACCGGACTGGGCGATCCGACCGTCGCGCATCACCACGACCCGGTCGGCGAGCGCGAAGGCCTCACCCTGATCATGCGTGACGGCGAGCACGGTCGTGCCCAACTCGCCGAAGAGTTCACGGAGTTCGACGACGAGCCGTTCGCGCAGGGAGCGGTCCAGCTGGCCGAGCGGTTCGTCGAGCATCAGCAACCGAGGGCGGGGGGCGAGGGCGCGGGCCAGCGCGACGCGCTGCTGCTCGCCTCCGGAGAGTTCCGTCACTGACCTGCGTTCGGCACCCGGCAGCCCGACGAGTGCCAGCAACTCCCGTACCTCCAAAGCTCGTTGACCCTTCGGCGCCCCGTGCATCCGCAGCCCGAAAGCCACATTGCCGCCCACGTCCCGCTGCGGGAAGAGCTGGTGGTCCTGGAACATCAGGCCGATGCCCCGCTTGTGCGCGGGCACCGCCGACTGGTCGCGTCCGCCCAGTACCACGCGTCCCGCATCGAGCGACTGCAGTCCGGCCACCGCCCGCAGCAGCGTGGACTTGCCGCTGCCGCTCGGTCCGAGCACGCACACGATCTCGTGCTCGGCGACAGCGAGGTCAACGGCGTCGAGCACCGGCCGCCCGCCGAAGCGTACGGTCGCACCCTGAAGGTTCAGCAGCATCTAGAACTCCCCCGTCCGGTCTCCCCGTACCCGCTCCAGCAGCAGCAACGCCACCGCGCACACCACCATCAGAATCGTCGAAAGGGCCATCGCCTGGCCGTAGTTGAGATCGCCCGGCCGTCCGAGCAGCCGGGCCACGGCGACCGGCAGCGTCGGATTGTCGGGCCGCGCGATGAAGACGGTGGCCCCGAACTCGCCGAGCGACACCGCGAAGGCGAACCCGGCCGCGATCAGCAGCGCCCGCCGCACCATCGGCAGATCGACCTCGCGCCACACCCGCCACGGCGAGGCCCCGAGCACGGCGGCCGCCTCGCGCAGCCGCCCGTCCACCGCCCGCAGCACGGGCAGCATCGTCCGTACGACGAAGGGGACACCCACCAGCGCCTGCGCGAGCGGCACCAGGATCCAGCTGCTTCTGAGGTTCAGCGGCGGCTCGTCCAGCGCGATCAGGAACCCGAAGCCGACGGTCACCGCGGACACGCCCAGCGGCAGCATCAGCAGCGCGTCGAATCCTCGTAGCAGACGGCCCGTCATGGGGGTCCCCCCGCTGGAGCGAAGCCGAGAGTGGGGGAGGGTGAGAGCCGCGGCCGCCAGAGCGCCGATCAGTACGGCGATGGCGGTGGCGGCGAGCGCGTACTCCAGCGAGTTGCCGATCGCCTCGATCGGCGCGACAAGGAAGATGCCGCCGCCGTCGCTGGTCAGGGCCCTGTAATAGGCGAATCCGGGAGCGTCGAGGGAGTGCTGCACGAGGACGGCGAGCGGCAGGACGAGGAGGACGACGATGCTCGCCAGGACACCGCCCAGCAGCGCCCACTGCCCCGCCCCGCGCGGCCGGCGCGCGGTCGTCTCCGGGGCCACCAGACGCAGGGCGGTCTCCCGGCGGCGCACGGTCCACGCGTGTACGGCGAGAACCGCGCCCACCGCCATGAACTGGATGATCGTCAGCACCGCCGCCGTCGCAAGGTCGAAGATCTCCGAGGTCTGCCGGTAGATCTCCACCTCGAGGGTGGAGAAGGTGGGACCGCCGAGGATCTGCACCACCCCGAACGAGGTGAAGGTGAAGAGGAAGACCATGAGCGCGGCGGCGGCCACGGCCGGGCTCAGGGCCGGCAGCGTCACCTTGCGCCAGGCCGCGAACCGGGAGGCGCCGAGCATCCGCGCGGCCTCCTCCTGGCCCGGGTCGAGCTGCGCCCAGAGCCCGCCGACGGTCCGTACCACCACCGCGTAATTGAAGAAGACGTGCGCGAGCAGGATCGCCCAGACGGTGGTGTCGAGCCGTACGCCCCACAGCTCGTCGAGCAGTCCGCCCCGGCCGACCAGCGCCAGGAACGCCGTACCCACCACGACGGTCGGCAACACGAAGGGCACGGTCACCACGGCCCGCAGAACGTGCTTGCCCCTGAAATCGAAGCGCGCGAAGACATACGCGCCGGGGAGCGCGATCAGCAGCGTGAGCGCTGTGGAGGCGAGCGCCTGCCAGGTGGTGAACCACAGCACATGCCGGATGTCGGGCTGCGCGAGCACGTCACCGAACCGTCCGAACCGCCAAACCCCGTCGATCTTGAGGCCTCGGGCCACGATCGCGGCCACGGGATAGGCGAAGAAGACGGCGAAGAACACGACGGGCAGGGCCATGAGCCCCACCCGCGCCGCGCTCCCACGCCTCCCGGGCGCTACTTCAGTACGAGTGAGGTCCACGACTTGACCCACTGGTCACGGTTGTCGGCGATCTTGGCCGGGGCCATGGTCTCGGGGTCCTTGGCCGCCGGGCCGTACGCGGTGAACTCCGCGGGCACCTTCGCCCCCTTGAGCACCGGATACACGAACATGTTCAGCGGCATGTCCTCCTGGAACTCCTTGGAGACCAGGAAGTCGATGAGCGCCTTGCCGCCCTTGGTGTTGCCGGCGTTGCTCAGCAGCCCCGCGAACTCGATCTGCCGGAAGCAGGTGCCGTCCGCGACGCCGGTGGGCGCGGTCGTGGGCTTCGGGTCGGCATAGATGACCTCGGCGGGCGGCGAGGAGGCGTACGAGACGACGAGCGGCCGGTCGGCCTTCGCCTTCTTGCCGCCGGCGGAACCGGAGAACTCCTCGTTGTACGCCTGCTCCCAGCCGTCGACGACCTTCACGCCGTTGGCCTTGAGCTTCTTCCAGTAGTCCGGCCAGCCGTCGTCGCCGTACTTGGCGGCGGTCCCGAGCAGGAAGCCGAGACCGGGCGAGGACGTGGACGCGTTCTCCGTGACGAGGAGGTTCTTGTACGCGGGCTTGGTCAGGTCGTCGAAGGAGGCCGGCGGGGCCAGCTTGTGCCGGCTGAAGTAGGCCTTGTCGTAGTTGACGCAGATGTCGCCGTAGTCGATCGGGGTGACCCGGTGCTTGTCCTTGTCGAGCAGGTACTGGGCGTCGAGCCGGCCGAGCCCCTTCGCCTCGTACGACTGGAAGAGCCCGTTGTCGAGCGCCCGGGACAGCAGGGTGTTGTCGACGCCGAAGAAGACATCGCCCTGCGGGTTGTCCTTGGTGAGGATGGCCTTGTTGACGGCCTGCCCGGCGTCGCCGTCCTTGAGGACCTTGACCGTGTACCCGGACTGCTTCTCGAAGTCCTTGAGCACGCTCTTCGACACGGCCCACGAGTCGTGGCTGACGAGCGTGACGGTCTTGGAGTCCGCGGATTTCCCGCTGCCGGACGACCCACACGCGGACAGCGCCGGCAGCGTGACGAGGCCCAGGCCGACGGCCACGGCCGCGAACTTCTTGGTGGTGCTCACTGAATTCCTCCTGGCTGACCAGGAAGAGACGCGGCCCTGCCCGGGGCCTGAAGGCAGGTCCCGGGCAGGGCGCAACAGCTTGAGTGATGACCGAACTTCCTACCCAGAATGACCTGGGCAAGGTTCAGAGGGTCTGCGGTCTGTCCCGCACTCTCAGCGCTGTGGCGCTCCCCTGTCGGAATATGAAGATGTTGGATTTGAAGATGTTGGCTATGAAGAAGCTGGCTATCAAGATGTACTGACGCGGGTCAGACTACCGCTCGGTCGCCGCGAGCTGACCACACGCCCCGTCGATCTCCTGACCACGGGTGTCCCGGACGGTCACCGGCACCCCGTGGGCGGCGATCGCCTCGACGAACGCCTTCTCGTCCTCGGGCCGCGAGGCGGTCCACTTCGAACCCGGGGTCGGGTTCAGCGGGATGAGATTGACGTGCACCGGCTTGCCCTTGAGCAGCCGCCCGAGCCGGTCACCGCGCCATGCCTGGTCGTTGATGTCCCGGATGAGGGCGTACTCGATGGACAGGCGCCGCCCGGACTTGGCCGCGTACTCCCATCCGGCGTCCAGCACCTCGCGCACCTTCCACCGCGTGTTGACGGGGACGAGGGTGTCGCGCAGCTCGTCGTCCGGCGCGTGCAGCGAGATGGCGAGGCGGCACTTGAAGCCCTCGTCGGAGAACCGGTGGATGGCCGGGACTAGTCCGACCGTCGAGACGGTGATGCCGCGCTGCGAGAGTCCGAGCCCGTCCGGCTCGGGGTCGGTGAGGGCGCGAATGGCGCCCACGACCCGCTTGTAGTTGGCGAGCGGCTCACCCATGCCCATGAAGACGATGTTGCTCAGCCGTGCGGGGCCGCCCGGAATCTCGCCGTCCCTGAGGGCCCGCATGCCGTCCACGATCTGGTGCACGATCTCGCCGGTGGACAGATTCCGGTCGAGCCCGGCCTGCCCCGTCGCACAGAACGGGCAGTTCATCCCGCAGCCGGCCTGCGAACTGATGCACATGGTGACCCGGTCCGGGTAGCGCATCAGCACGGACTCGACGAGCGTGC
The DNA here is from genome assembly GCF_040651675.1 of Streptomyces sp. NPDC048415. NCBI lineage: Bacteria > Bacillati > Actinomycetota > Actinomycetes > Kitasatosporales > Streptomycetaceae > Streptomyces > Streptomyces sp. NPDC048415. The sequence goes on from NZ_JBEZKJ010000011.1 coordinate 97,084, forward strand.
CGTCGAAGAGCCGCCACAGGGTCTTACGGGTGGTGTCCGCGTCGGTGGACAGATGCCGCACGACCGTCATCAGCTCGGGGAGCAGCGCCTCCTGGAGCTTGCCGCGCGAGGCGGCCGGGATGTCCGTCCACTCGGCGGGGTCGTGCGCGTACCGCGCGAAGTAGTGCTGCGAGAGCTGCTTGGCACGAAACGGCTTCTCACCGATCGCGGCAACGGCCTCTTTACGCTCGGCGGGCGTGAGATCGGCAAGGTGCCGCGGCGGCTTCTTGGCTCCGCGCGGGGCGACAAAAGTGAGTTCTCCGGGCTTAGGCATGGCTGTACCAGTGTCGCAGATCGATTCGTGTGACCTGCGATCGTCGGATCGGGAGTGGTCGTTGACGGTCGTTGTTGGTCATCGTCGGTCCCCCTCCGACGGCCCACAGACGGCCCGGCCCACGGTTCGCGGCAGGCACGTCGGTGCAGGTGGCGGCACGCTTTCTGCGGGCGAGCGTCCAGAAGGCTGTCCGTCCAGGCCCGCCGTAAAAGCTCGGGCGGTCAGCCCAGGGCGGGATCCGCCGACTCCTCAGAGTCCTCGCTCAGGAAGGCGAGACGGGGCAAGAGCGCCAGGACGCCGCCGATGAGACTGCCCAGGGTGTTGAACAGGACATCATCGACGTCCACGGTGCGACCAGCGTTCATCACGTACTGTGTCGCCTCGATCAGCACACTCAACGCTAGGCAGATCAGCACGACCCGGCGCAGGCGCGGCTGCCGAGTGACAAACATCAGCAGCAGGCCGAGCGGGACGAACATCAGGGCGTTCGCCAGCTGGAGCCGCAGGATCATGTCGTGCTCCATGCTGCCCATTCCGACCGTGGACAGGTCGTCGCCCCAAAGGCCCTCACCAGGTGCCCACGAGATGTACCGCTGCCCGCCGCTGCCGATCGGCTGGCTCGGGATCAGCGTGGCCGCGAGGATTACCATCAGGCAGAACGCGAGGAACACGCGGGACAGCACCGGGACTGCGTCCCTCGTGCGCGCTTCAATTGCGGCAGCCACCCAGGGAATGACCGCGCAGAAGAGCAGGAATCCCGCCACGGTGGCGAAATTCAGATAGAGAATGATTTCCCACACGACGGCGTTTCCCTTGACGGTGAGGCGGGGCTCTGGGTGCCGCACGCGTCATGCGGCACCCGTGAGGGTACCGTCAGGGACAACGCCACTTGGTGACGTACATCGTGCCCTTGTACTCCATGACGCCGCGGATGCAGTCGCCTGCGTCGATGGAGTGCTTCTGACTCAGCTCGGCATAGTTGCTGACGGAGCTCGTCTTCTTGCTGCCGTAGTAGTTCGGCAGGGCGGTGATCTGGTCGTTCTTGCGCTGGTCGCCGAGCGTCACGATGATCTGGCCGCTGGTGTTGCGGGAGTAGCCGACGGTCCACGTGTAGGTGGCGCTCTTGCCGAGCTTGCCGCCCGAGATGCACAGGTTGCCGTTGCTCAGCTCACCACAACCGGCAGGCGTCGCGGACGCTGATGGAGCAAGGATGACGCTGGTCCCCAGGATGGACACCAGCGATGCAGCAGCCCCCAGGGACCGCTTAATGTTCTTCACTTTTCAAATCTCCCGTTTACTACGGGCGCTCTGGTCAAGGGCGCCCGGAAATGGGGGCAGCAAAGAGCCTCCGAAGCGGCCGCACGCGTTTTCCCCCGTTTACCCAGAGCTTATCAGTGCATGATCGAATGCCAGTTCCCGAATGCCTACAGAAAGGCACGATTTGACCCGTTTAACTCTCGAACTTGCACCGGAATCTGAGCCTGATTTGAGGTGGCATCACCGGACGCATGAACTATCACCGCTGCGTGGCTCCTACGGCTCCACGTTCTGGAGATCGCGAAAGCGATGAAACTCTGATCAAGTCCGACCCGACGATGGTGGAGCTTCCGTCGGCCGCGGAACTCACGCGCGATCACGGGGTCTCGCGGGGCGTAGCGCTGGGCATGAGAAGCGGACGGCCGACGTGATGCCGTTCCCTCTCAACAAGACGCCCGCCCCGACCGCCGACGCGCCCGCGCCGGGCGAGTGGGGAGGCCGAACTCCCCGACGCCGACGACCCGGACGCCGACGTTCTCACGGAGGATGCGCCGGTCGACCCGCCCCGCGAGGTCTACCCACCCTCGGTCAGTGAGTGGATGGAGGCCAAGCACAAGGCCCGCATGCCGGTCCTGCCGGACTGAGTGAAGCTGCCCGACCAGCGCAAAGCGGTGCGACGCTGGGCGGTGCGCCACTACTCCACCATGGTCGGCTACCACGCCGTTCGCCTGCCGTGCATCTACACGCCGAAGCTGCTGGCCTACTCGCCGCGCGGCGCGTGGCGCTGGTCCACCTTGGTCGGCCGGTGGGTGTTCGACGCGGAGGGCAAGGGGCTGCGGCTGGCCGCCGTGCAGGCGGAGGACGCGGCCGAGTACCTGAAGCTGGCGCGGCAGCGCAACGACCGCGTCCGGCTGCGGGGCATCGTCACCACCGCCGCGTGCTTCGTGGGGCTCGCCGCGGCGCTGACCCTGTACGTCATGGCGCCCTCGTGGAGCGGGCGCAGGGTGTCCTACTGGATCGCTGACCGCGACCCGCTCGCAGTGCCCGCGGGGTGTACGCCGCTGCTGGGGGCGACTCGGGTGGACTTCTGAAAGCCGTTCCCGTGGGGCGTGGACGAGCGGGGCAACCTGGTGATAGCCACCAAGCTGTGGCTGTCTTTGCTGGTCGGCGCGGTGCCGCGGCAGGGCAAGACGTTCTCCGCACGCACCACGACTGGCGAGCGTTCGCCAAGGGCGCGCACCGTATCGGCTTCGGCATCGTGGCCCGCAACGGGTTCGACCCGGTAGAGCACATGGTCAGCGCGCACATGGAGTTGAAGGCGGATGTGGAGGGCCGCTACCACCGGCTCTCTGAACAGCCGCTGCGCATATGCCCGGGGGGGCAAGCTCACCCCGCCCCAGCGTGCTGCGGGACCAGCACCGCGGCGAGCACTGGATCTACCACGGCGCCGTGCAGTCGGCCAACGCGGTCCGCCGCGCGGTACTGGCATACCGACCGCTGCGAGCGCGTCGCCCACGAGCGTCCCGGGGGCGCCGGGCTGACCGTCGTGGACCTCGACTACCCGAACGCGGGGAGCGGGACGCATCGCTGCCCTCGTCAGTTGCCGAGGTCCTACGGGCCCACATGGACGCGTACAAGCCGGTCGAGGTCACGCTGCTGTGGCGGAAGCCTGACGGCCCTCAAAAGTCTCGGCTCGCCTCCTGTCCACGAACACTGCGAGCTGGGTGGTCTGGCGCAGCAACTTCAACATCCAGGAGTGGAAGACAGCGCTCGCGGCGGCCGGACTGATTGCAGAAGCTGATGGGGACGGCAACTACGAGTCCGCACGCGAGCACGGCATGCATCGCCCTGAGGCACTTCTACGCATCCGTGCTGCTGGACGCCGGTGGGAAAACCAAGGCCGTCAGCCAGTACTGGGGGACTCCGATCCCGGACTGACTCTGCGGGTGTACGCCCACTTGATGCCCGACAGCACGGAACGCTCGAAGCGAGCCATGGATAGAGCACTTCACGACCGAGACGCACTCGACCGATCTGCAAAGTTTAGGATTCCAAGGTCATACTAGGCAAAGCGCCTTGATTTGAAAGGTGTCTACTCGCATCGAGCCGCAGAATCCGAGGGAGATTACGCTCCGCCCCTTCGATGTTGCGATTGACGGCGACGAGCCCTCTGGGCCAGAATCGTAACCGTGATGCCGCTCAGGGTATCGCTCCTTATGGGGTGGCCACCCGCCCGCCTACGAAACGAAGCGGGTGGCCTCCAACCCCATGTACCGCTGCACGGACAGGAGCAAGTACGAGTATGGGCGAACTGCAGCCGCAAGGCCAGGCCGGATCGGAGCCCAACCCACCCTTCTGGGTTACGGCCCTCACCTACGGAGGTGCGCTCGCAGCAGGCTTTGTGTTGATCATGACTGGTCACGCATCGCCTGCCGAGGCCTCCGGCTACGTAGCACCGTTTCTGGTGGTCTACGAGAAACTGTCACACCGTCGCTGGGGCTTCTGACCCCTCAGCGCGCGAGTGACACGGCTCAGCGCCACAATAAAGCGCCCTCTACCCGGAAATCTCATGGTAGAGGGCATTGTGACGTCGGCCACTTCCAGTTCTCCGGGCTTAGGCATGGCCCTACCAGTGTCGCAGACATACGGAGAGGGACTCGCCGCCCTGTGGACGACGAGCCCCTCACGTACGTTTACGCAGGTCAGCCCAGATTTAGGAAGATCAGCTCGAGCCTACGAAGATCACCAGCAGCAGCCACACCACCGGAGCCGTCGGCAGCAGTGAGTCCAGGCGGTCCATGATGCCGCCGTGACCCGGCAGCAGCGTGCCCATGTCCTTGATGCCCAGGTCCCGCTTGATCATGGACTCGCCGAGGTCGCCGAGCGTGGCGCTGCCTGCCACCGCGAGGCCGAGGACCAGGCCCTGCCACCAGACGCCGTCGTCGATCAGGAACTGCATGCACAGCGCGCCCGCCGCCATCGCGAAGGTGACCGCTCCCAGCAGGCCCTCGCGGGTCTTGCCGGGGCTGATGCGCGGCGCCAGCTTGTGCTTGCCGAAGCGCCAGCCGACCGCGTACGCGCCCGTGTCGCTGACGACCGTCAGAAGCAGGAAGGTCAGGACGCGGCGCGGCCCGTCGTCAGCGGTGAGCATCATGGCCACGAACGTGGCCAGGAACGGGACGTAGAAGGCGGCGAAGACCCCCGCCGTGACGTCCCTGAGGTAGCCCTCGGGCGGTTCCGTCATGCGCCAGACCAGGACGGCCAGCGCGGTGAGCGCCATCGCCACCCATGCGCCCTCCGCACCTCGGACGTATCCGGCGACGACCATGGCGGCCCCGCCGAGCGCCAGTGGCACCAGGGGCGCCTTGATGCCCTTGCGTTCCTCGAGCCGCGAGGTGAGCTCCCAGAGCCCCACCACCACGGCGACCGCTATCACTCCGACGAAGACGGCCTTGACGATGAACAACGACGCGACGATCACCGCACCGAGCCCGACTCCCACTCCTATGGCCGCGCCCAAGTCGCGTCCCGCGCTCTTCTTCTGAGGAGCGGGGGCGGGCTGCGGGGCGGCGCTGGGCATGGGCTCCTGCGGCTTGTGTGACGGAGGCCCGTGGGGCCCCGCCGGCGGTGTGTCGTCGCGGAACAAGGGGCCGCTCAGCCGAGCGGCCCCCCGGTCGCCATCCTGGTCTCCGCCAAGTGCGGGTACGTCGGGCACGATGGGCATGGGCCGAGTGTGCTGCGCGTCATGCGCATCGTACGTGGGACCCGCCGGGGCTGCCCCCTGGACAGGCCCCTGCTCGGACGGCCCCCAGTACCCGGCTTGTGGCGGCGCCCCCCAGGAAGAGTCGTTCATCAGACCTCGAGCAGCTCCGCTTCCTTGTGCTTGAGGAGCTCGTCCACCTGAGTGACGTACTTCGCGGTGGTGTCGTCGAGCTCCTTCTCCGCACGGCGGCCCTCGTCCTCGCCGACCTCGCCATCCTTGATCAGCTTGTCGATGGTCTCCTTCGCCTTGCGGCGGACGGAGCGGATCGAGATCTTGGCGTCCTCACCCTTGGTCTTGGCGACCTTGATGAACTCTTTGCGGCGCTCCTGGGTCAGCTCGGGGAACACCACTCGGATGATGCTGCCGTCGTTGCTCGGGTTGACACCCAGGTCGGAGTCGCGGATCGCCTGCTCGATGTTGCGCAGCGCGCTCTTGTCGAACGGGGTCACCACGGCCATGCGCGGCTCGGGCACCGCGAACGAGGCCAGCTGGTTGATCGGCGTCAGCGCGCCGTAGTAGTCGGCCACGATCTTGTTGAACATCGCCGGGTGCGCACGGCCGGTGCGGATCGCGGCGAAGTCCTCCTTGGCGACCACGACGGCCTTCTCCATCTTCTCCTCGGCCTCGAGGAGGGTCTCTTCGATCACCACTTGCTCCTGCGTGTCTTGAGTAGGCCCGGCAGCTGTTTCCTCATTGGGTTCGGCGGCCGGCTGCGTCGCGTCTTATTCCTGAACGGTTCCGGACCGGCAGGACATTGTCCATCCCCCGGTCAGGGTCCGTCCTCGACCGGGGTTCTTCCCGGTCCGGGGCGGCCCCCGTCAGGCCCGGCCGCTCTGGTCGCCCACGAGTGTGCCGATCTTCTCACCCTTGACCGCCCGCGCGATATTGCCCTCCGCCAGGAGCTCGAAGACCAGGATCGGCAGCTTGTTGTCGCGGCACAGCGTGATGGCGGTCATGTCGGCGACCTTGAGGTCGCGCGTGATGACCTCGCCGTAGCCGAGCGAGTCGAACTTGACGGCCTCCGGGTTGGCCTTGGGGTCGGAGTCGTAGACCCCGTCCACACCGTTCTTGCCCATCAGCAGGGCCTCGGCGTCGATCTCCAGAGCGCGCTGGGCGGCCGTGGTGTCGGTGGAGAAGTACGGCATGCCCATACCGGCGCCGAAGATGACCACACGGCCCTTCTCCAGGTGCCGAACGGCGCGCAGCGGGATGTACGGCTCCGCGACCTGACCCATGGTGATGGCGGTCTGCACGCGGCTGTCGATGCCCTCCTTCTCCAGGAAGTCCTGGAGGGCGAGGCAGTTCATGACCGTGCCCAGCATGCCCATGTAGTCGGAGCGCGCCCGGTCCATGCCGCGCTGCTGGAGTTCGGCGCCGCGGAAGAAGTTGCCGCCGCCGATGACGACGGCGATCTGGGCGCCGCCGCGCACGACGGCCGCGATCTCGCGGGCGATCTTGTGCACCACGTCCGGGTCGACGCCCAGTCCGCCGCCACCGGCGAACGCCTCACCGGAAAGCTTCAGCAGAAAGCGTCCCGCGCCTTTGCCGTCGTCGGTCTTCTCGCCCTTGTCGGCCTGGGTGGTGGTCATGGAGATCTCGCCTCTTTTACGTGTCGCACATACAAAGAAGGCCATTGCCGGTGGGGTGTTGTTCGCATCCCATGCTCGGCAATGGCCTCCTCGTCAGATCTGCTGTCGTCCGACACGCACGCGCGCGTGCCGACGTACGCGGACGACTGCTGTCGACCTTATAGGGGTCGCGCGTCGATCGCGGTACGGACTCAGATGCCGACCTTGATGCGCGCGAAGCGCTTCAGGGTGACACCGGCCTCGTCCAGGACCTTCTGAACGGACTTCTTCTGGTCCAGCGCGTAGGGCTGACCCAGAAGGGTGGCTTCCTTGAAGAAGCCGTTGACGCGACCCTCGACGATCTTCGGGAGGGCGGCCTCGGGCTTGCCCTCGGCGCGGGTGGTCTCCTCGGCGACACGGCGCTCGGTCTCGACGACCTCGGCCGGAACGTCCTCACGGGAGAGGTACTTCGGCGCGAAGGCGGCGATGTGCTGCGCGATGCCCTTGGCGAGGTCCGCGTCGGCCTTGTCCAGCTCGACCAGGACACCGATCTGCGGGGGCAGGTCGGGCATGGTGCGGTGCATGTACGCGCTGACGTAGGCGCCGGAGAACTGGGCGAAGCGGTCCAGGACGATCTTCTCGCCCAGGTTGGCGTTGGCCTCGTCGACGAACGCCTGAACCGTCTTGCCGGACTCGATCTCGGAGCCGAGGAGCGCCTCGAGGTCGGCCGGGGAGGTCGCGGCGACGTGCTCGGCGATCTGGTTGGCGACGGCCTGGAACTTCTCGCCCTTGGCGACGAAGTCCGTCTCGCACTTCAGCTCGACCAGGACACCGGAGGTGTTGTCGTCAGCGATGATGGAGACCACGGCGCCGTTCTCGGCGGAGCGGCCCTCGCGCTTGGCGACGCCCTTCTGGCCCTTGATGCGCAGGGCCTCGACGGCCTTGTCGACGTTGCCTTCGGCCTCGTCCAGCGCCTTCTTGCAGTCCATCATGCCGGCGCCGGTGAGCTCGCGGAGCTTCTTGACGTCGGCGGCGGTGTAGTTCGCCATGATTCCTGGAATCTCTCTCGAAGTCTGAAGATCTACGGGCCGAACGGCGGGGGCTTTGTGAGCCCCCGCCGTTCACAACCCGAAGGGGTGAGGGGTCAGGCCTGCTCGGCGTCCGCGGCCGGAGCCTCGGCAACGGGGGCCTCGGCAGCGGGGGCCTCCGCGACAGGGGCCTCGGCGACGGGGGCCTCCTCGGCCGGAGCCTCAGCAGCGGCCTCGGCCGGCTTCTCGGCCTCGGCGGCGGCCGGAGCCTCAGCCTCGTCAGCCTTCTTCTCGCCCTCGAGCAGGTCGCGCTCCCACTCGGCGAGCGGCTCGCCCGCGGCCTTCTCACCCTCGGCCTTGCCGGCGCCGGAGCGGGAGATGAGGCCCTCGGCGACGGCGTCGGCGATCACGCGGGTGAGCAGGGTGACGGAGCGGATCGCGTCGTCGTTGCCCGGGATCTTGTAGTCGACCTCGTCGGGGTCGCAGTTGGTGTCGAGGATGGCGACGACCGGGATGTTGAGCTTGCGGGCCTCGCCGACCGCGATGTGCTCCTTCTTGGTGTCCACGATCCAGACGGCGCTGGGCACCTTCTGCATCTCGCGGATACCACCGAGGGTCTTCTCCAGCTTGGCCTTCTCGCGCGAGAGCACGAGAAGCTCCTTCTTGGTGAGACCCGACGCGGCGACGTCCTCGAAGTCGATCTGCTCGAGCTCCTTGAGGCGCTGCAGACGCTTGTAGACGGTCGAGAAGTTGGTAAGCATGCCGCCCAGCCAGCGCTGGTTGACGTAGGGCATGCCGACGCGGGTGGCCTGCTCGGCGATGGCCTCCTGCGCCTGCTTCTTCGTGCCGACGAACATGACCGTGCCGCCGTGGGCGACGGTCTCCTTGACGAACTCGTAGGCGCGGTCGATGTACGACAGCGACTGGAGCAGGTCGATGATGTAGATGCCGTTGCGCTCGGTGAAGATGAAGCGCTTCATCTTCGGGTTCCAGCGACGGGTCTGGTGACCGAAGTGGACGCCGCTTTCCAGCAGCTCCCGCATCGTGACGACGGCCATGGCCGTTCTCCTTGGTGTTCTCGGTTGTGCCGCGTGTGCCGGACGGCACTCGCGCCTGACGCCCGCGATGCGCCTTGCCACTAGGGACCGAGAGGCGCTGACACCGGCTTTTGATGACCAGATGTCGGGGCGTGCGAAGTCGACCCGGTGACCCGGATCGCCATCAGAAGTGTACGGGACCCGGGAGGCACCGGGTGACGCCGCTGTCCACAACCGGCCGGTACTCCACAGATCCCGGCCGTGATCCGCCCGATGCGGGACGGTTCTCGCATGCGAGCGAAACGATGTGTGCGGACGTGGCTGGGGCTGCTGCTGGGCTTGACGGTGACCGTCCTGGGCGCGCTGACCCCCTCAGCCCTGGCCCGCCCGAACAGCCCCGCCCCACCGGGACCGTCGGAGGCGGCCGAGCCCGGGGGAACCGATGCGCAGGTTCCGGCTGTCGCCCGCACTTGGCCCGTGGGTGTACGTCCCTTGGTCGTACGGGGCTGGGAACCCCCGGCGACGGCATACAGCCGGGGGCACCGGGGCGTGGACCTCGCAGCGGATGTGGACACGCCGGTACGGGCCGTCGCACCGGGCCGCGTGTCCTTCGCGGGCAGGGTCGGGGGCCACGGGGTGATCTCGGTGGAGCTGTCGGGCACGGGGACACCCCCGCTCCGTACGACGTACGGGCCGGTGCGGGCAACGGTTCACCAGGGCGACGAGGTGATGGCGGGCGAAGTACTGGGCATGGTGGAACCCGGCGCCTCGCACTGCCCGGCGTCCTGCCTCCACTGGGGCCTGCGCAGAGGGCAAACGTACCTGGACCCGTTGTCCCTGCTCCCACCGTGGCTGTTGCACGCGGGCCCGTCGCGACTGCTGCCGGTGCTGGGAAGACCGTCCTAGCTGTGGGCAATCGTCCTGCCAGGGCGGTACGGGTGGGCACAGCGGCATCCTGCAAGCACCTGCGAGGCGCCCACCCGGAGTTCAGCCCCGACGCCGGGGGCCCAGAAACAGAGCCTCAGCCCCGAACGCCCCGCAGAGCCATGGAGACCGCCGCATCGGTAATGGCGGCCGGATCCTCCGCGGCACCGAGCTCAATCCGCCGCACGGCGGCGTCCACCACACCCTGGAGCAACATCGCGGCCAGCCGCGGCTCCCCGTGCCCGATTTCCCCGAGCGCCTCGACGATCATCGCGACGAGCCCGCCGTGCGCGGCGCGGATCTTCTCCCGCGCCCCGGAGTCGAGCTCGCTCGCGGAGATGGCGACCACGGCGCGATGCCGCCGGTCCCCGACCAGCGCCAGCTGCTGCCGGACGTAGGCCTCGACCTTGCCCTCCGGGCCGTCCGCCCGCTCCATCGCCGCCGAGACCTCCGCCGCCCAGACGGGGAAGTCGACTTCGCACAGCTCCTCGACGACGGCCGCCCGCGACCGGAAGTACTCGTACACGGAGGACCGCGCGAGCCCCGTGCGCTCGGCGAGAGCCGGGAAGGTCAGCGCCTCCGTGCCGCCCTCGGACAGCAGGGACCGCGCCGCGTCCAGCAGGGCGGCTCGCTGCATCGACCGGTGCTCGGCCACGGAGGCCGCTCGAATCCTTGGCACGTCAACCACTGTACGGAGGGACCGCCCCGGACGGCAGCCACTCCACCCACCCCGACCGGAGGAGCAGGTGCGAGTCGAGAAGGGCAGGGACGATTCAGCGCGGCGCCCCCGTCGGGCTCAGCGGCCGAAACTCGCCAGCTTCGCCCGCAGCTGGAGCACCGACTTGGTGTGGATCTGGCTCACCCGGCTCTCGGTCACCCCGAGCACATTGCCGATCTCCGCGAGCGTGAGGCCCTCGTAGTAGTAGAGCGTGACCACGGTCTTCTCCCGGTCGGGCAAGGTGTTGATCGCCCGAGCCAGAAATCTCCGCAGCTCCCGGTCCTCGGCGACCTCGACCGGGTTGTCGGCCGCGGTGTCCTCCAGCGTGTCCATCAGGCTCAGCCGGTCACCGCCCTCGCCGCCGACGTGCAGCAGCTCCTCCAGCGCCACCACGTTGGCCAGCGACAACTGGCTGAACACCGCGTGGAGTTCCTCCACCCCGATGCCCATCTCCGAGGCCACCTCGCCCTCCGAGGGGGTTCGTCGCAGCCGCGCCTCCAGCGTCGCGTAGGCCCGCTCCACATTGCGCGCCTTCTGCCGCACCGACCGCGGGATCCAGTCCAGCGCACGCAGCTCGTCGATCATCGCGCCCCGGATCCGGGTGATCGCGTACGTCTCGAACTTGATCTCCCGCTCGATGTCGAACTTCTCGATCGCGTCGATCAGCCCGAACACCCCCGACGAGACGAAGTCCGCCTGCTCGACATTGGCCGGCAGACCCACGCTCACCCGCCCCGCGACGTACTTCACCAAGGGTGAGTAGTGCAGGATCAACTGTTCCCGCAGCCGCTCGTCACCCGTCGCCTTGTACGACCGCCACAGCTCGTCGAGCGTCGAGGGAGCGGGCGGGCGCACGCTGCCGCCGTCGCGGGCGGCTGGCGGGATCGCCGCCCGGTCGGACCCGGAGGTGTGCTGGGGCATTCGTCGCCTTGTGCCGTTCTGCCGTGAACTGGGAGTGCCTAGGGGAGCTGTTTGAGCTGTCGGCCTGATGCCGAGATCGCCTGTCTGAGTCGGAATCCTCGTGAGCGTAGCGTGACTGTCGTGTCGCAGTGCGCGAAGAACAGGGGATCACCCGCACGCGGGGACATCCCACGAGGCGCGCCCGAACATCACCACCGTCGCCCTGCGTGACCGCCGGGAGACGCCAACTGCGGGAATTCGCAAGGCTTTCGGCGTTCCCCCGGACGGCCGAACACGCTCGGTCAGCAGTCTCTCCGATCGTGGCGGAGGGAGATCATCGCCTGGCGTGTCAACTTCCAGCCATCGCCGTGTCGTTCGACGAAACCAAGTGCTCGGAGTTCGTACAGTCTCCCGACCGCGTCGTCCACGGTGGTCCCGGCACCCCGGGCGACCTCCTCCGCCGCTGCCGGAGCGCGCGCCGGCAGGGCGGCCAGTACGCGTCCGGCGCCGGGCTCCAGCAGGTCGCGCGGCAGTACGGGCCCGCGCCGGTCCGGGGCCAGCTCGCCCATGTCGCCCACCAGCTCGGCGATTTCCGCGGCGTCGGAGACCAGCACCGCTTCCCCGCGCAACAGTTCGTGCACCCCGGCGGACAGCCCGCTCGTGGCGGGACCCGGCACCCCCATGGTGAACCGCCCGAGGCGGTGGGCCGCCCGAGCCGTGACCAGCGCACCGCTGCGATAGGCCGCCTCGACGACCACGGTGCCCCGGGTGAGCGCCGCGATGACCCTGTTCCTGAGGATGAATCTGCTCGGCGTCGGGTGGTCACCTGGTGGCAACTCGCCCACCACGAGACCCTGCTCCGCGATCCTGGTGATCAGCTCCGTGTGTCCGCGGGGGTAGGGCCGATCAACGCCGCAGGCCAGCACGGCGACCGTGGCGCCGCCTGCCCCGAGGGCTCCCCGGTGTGCGGCTCCGTCCACGCCGTAGGCGCCGCCGGACACCACCACCCAGCCTCGCTCCGCGAGCCCCGCGCCGAGGGTGGCCGCCATGTGGGCGCCGTACTCCGTGCAGGCCCGGGCTCCGACGACGGCGACGGAGCGCAGCGCCCATATCCGCAGGCTGGGCCGCCCGCGCACCCAGAGCCCAGTGGGTCGGGCGTCTCCCAGATCGTCGAGCTGGGCGGGCCACTCGGGCTCACCGGGGCAGATATATCTCACTCCGGCGGCCCGGGCACGGGCCAGGTCCTGCTCCGGGCGCACTCGGCCGGCCCGCCCCCGCAGTCCCTCCCACCGCGTTCCGCTCACCCCCGGCAGCGGCTCTCCTCCCTCCGTCAGCCGCCGCGCCACCTCCACGGCCCCGAACTCCCGCAGCCATCGCCCGCCGACCTCGTCACCGGGTTCGATGACGCCGGCGAGGGCGACTCGGGCCATGCGCTCGTCGTCCGTCATGTCGGCGAACCGATCATCATCGGCACCCCTCGCGGGATTCCGGTGCGGAGCTGGAGAGCCAGGGCGACATCCCCGGCATCGGGTCGGTCGTGTCCCGAGAGGTCGGCGACGGTCCAGGCCACCCGGAGCACCCGGTCCAGTCCACGGGCCGTCAGCACACCTCGCTCCAGTCCGCGCTCGGCCTCGTCCATCGCTCCCGGCAGCGCCTGCCAGCGGCTGCGCAGCTCGCGTCCCGGCACCTCGCTGTTGGTATGCCAAGGGGTCCCCGTCAGCCGGGCGGCGGTGCGCTCGCGGGCGGCGCTCACCCGGTCGGCGACCGTGCGCGTCGACTCGCCCTGTACCCCGCGAGCCGTCAGCTCCGACCGGGTGACCGGCTCGACCTCCACGCGTAGATCGACCCGGTCGAGGAGCGGCCCGGAGAGCCTTGCCTGATAGCGGCGGACGGAGGACGGCGGGCACTCACAGAAGTCGTTCACCGCGCTGAAGCGCCCGCACGGACAGGGGTTGGCGGCCAGCACCATCAGAAACTTCGCCGGGAATCGCACCACACCGGCGCTGCGCGCGATCACCACATGTCCGGCCTCCAGGGGCTGGCGCAGGGCGTCGAGCGCGAAACCGCTGAATTCGGGTGCCTCGTCGAGAAAGAGCACGCCTCGGTGCGACAACGAGACCGCGCCGGGCCGCGCGAGCCCCTTGCCGCCGCCGACGAGCGACTGCATGGTCGCCGAGTGGTGGGGAGCGCAGTACGGCGGGACGTCCACCATCGGTTTGCCCGGTGGCAACAGACCGGCGACGGAGTGGATCGCCGTGACCTCCAGGGATTCCTGCCGGGACAGGCGCGGCATGAGCGACGGCATCCGCTCGGCGAGCATCGTCTTGCCCGCACCGGGTGGCCCCTGCAGGAAGACATGGTGTCCGCCGGCCGCCGCGACCTCCATCGCGGTCCGCGCGGACATCTGGCCGACCACGTCGGCGAGGTCGTGCCCCCCGTCGTGCTCCGGCACCGCGATGCCGCACAGGCCGGTGGCTTCCCCCGTGCCGGGCACGCGCAGGCCCGCCAACAGCGGATCCGGGCGGCCCTGCTCGTCGGGTTCCTCCTCGGGGACCGGCTCGTCCGTGAGCACCGCGATCAGCTGGCGCAGGCTGCGGACCCCCAGGACCGAGACGCCGGGCACCAGCGAGGCCTCGGCGGCCGCGCACTCCGGCACCACAACCTGCTCATATCCGGCGTCGGCCGCGGCGAGCACTGCCGGCAGGATGCCCCGGACGGGCCGGACCCGGCCGTCCAGCCCCAGCTCGCCGATCATCACGATGTCGGCGAGCACGCGGGGATCGATGCGCTCGGAAGCGCCCAGCACCGCGCAGGCGACGGCGAGATCGAAACCGGAACCGCCCTTGGGCACGGAGGCCGGGCTCAGCCCCACGGTCAGCTTCTTCTGGGGCCATTCAGCGCCGGAGTTGACCACCGCGGCCCGGACCCGGTCCCGGCTCTCCGTCAGGCTCTTGTCGGGGAGGCCGACCAGGGTGAAGGCCGCGACGCCCGGCTCCAGGTCGGCCTGAACCTCCACCACCACGCCCTCGACCCCGACCAGGGCCACCGAGCACGTACGCGCGAATCCCATCAGGCCACCCCCCGCGCGTGCTCGACCACGGGCGCGCCGCGATCGGGGAGGACGACGCCGATCAGGTCGATGCGGACGCCGCCGGGTGGCGCTCCCCCGTGTTCCTGGAGCCAGCGTTCGGCCAGGCCGCGCAGGCGCTGGGCCTTGGCCGGTGTGACGGCCGCCATCGGGTGCTCGAAGGCACCTGTCTTGCGGGTCTTCACCTCGCAGACGACCAGTGCGTCGCCGTCGCGGGCCACGATGTCGATCTCGCCGCTCCTGCCGCAGCGCCAGTTGCGCGCCAGAACCGTCATCCCAGTCTCGGTCAGCCGCCGCGCGGCCAGATCCTCGCCATACCTGCCAAGTGCACTGCGTGCATTGCCCGTGCTCATGTCGGCACCACCTCCGGCGCCAACATTGAGGCCACTTCGACTTGCTATTGGATCTTGGTGGACAAGCGAACGGTTGGGGAAAACTCCCTCACCCGCACGAGCGATTACCGCAGGTCATCAGCCGCCCGGCAGCTCCAGGTCGCTCTTGTTCAGCTCCTCGATATTCACGTCCTTGAACGTGAGTACCCGTACCTGCTTAACGAATCGGGCGGGCCGGTACATGTCCCACACCCAGGCGTCCGCCATGGACACCTCGAAAAACACCTCGCCCTGCACCGAGTGCACTTGCATCTCGTAGTCATTGGTGAGGTAAAAGCGCCGTTCGGTCTCAATCACATATTTGAACAGACCGACGACATCGCGGTACTCCCGATAGAGCTTCAGCTCCATCTCGGTCTCGTACTTCTCGAGGTCCTCGGCGCTCATGGCATGTTCCCCTTCAGCCGTGCGTCCCCCTATTGTGCGCCAGCCCCGCGAGCCCCTAGACGATTTCGGTGTCGAGGACCTCGGGCGTGGCCGGGGGACCTTCGTCGAGCACCCTGCGCAGCAGCTCGGCGAGTCTGGTCGGATACACCGTCTCATGTGCCTCGGTCAGTTCCTGGCACGTCCACCAACGCGCTCCGGCGACACTGCGCCGTTCCAGGTCCGTCAGCCCCGCGGCCACCGTCGCCGTCTGGGTCGTACGGGCCAGGTAGTACCACTCGTCCTGGTCCCAGCGGCGCCCCGCGAACGGGAAGGAACACATCCGCCGCCACAGCACCGGGCCCAGATCGACCTCGGTGATACCTGTCTCCTCGGCGAGTTCCCGCAGTGCGGCCTGTTCGCGCGTCTCGTCGCCCTCGAGGCCGCCGCCGGGCGTGAACCACCAGTCGTCCGCACGATCGTCCGGCTCGTGCCCGTGCAGCAGCAGAATGCGTTCCTCGGGGTCGAGCAGCACTACGCGAGCGACCTTGCGAGGGCCACCCACGTCCTCAGCGGGCACCCGCGAGCTCCGTCCGCGCGCGGTCCCGCCGGCCGGCGCGCTTGGCGATCGGACCGTACGCCGCACCGCCCAGGACGAGCACCGCTCCGGCGATGACCGCGCCGATGATCAGCCGCAGCGGCCCTGGCTGGGAGAGGGAGCCCAGCGCCTCGAAGCCGGTCGGCCGCTGGAGCATGCCGTTCATGGGCCACACGACGGCGTCGACGCGTCCCTTGACGGCTCCGCGCGGCACGGTGCCGCTGGCGGAGTCCGTCAGGTGGGCCGTGGAGTCCAGGGAGCCGCTTCGCTCGTCGCCGAGCAGGAACAGGTTGCCGTCCGGGACCGTGACGCTCGGGATGCCGGTCAGCTCGGCCGCCGAGCCCTTGGGCAGATACGGTTCCTCGATCTGCTTCCCGTTGACGGTCAGTTTCCCGCCGGTGCAGCAGGCGACCTTGTCCCCGCCGATGGCTACCACGCGCTTGACCATCGGCACGTCGCCCCAGGTCGACTGCTTGAAGACGACGACATCGCCGCGCTTGATGTCGCTCCCGGCGACGCGCTGCGCCAGCACCCGGTCACCCGCGTCGATCGTCGGCGTCATCGAACTGGTGGGCACGGTGTACGGGCGGTAGACCAGCGCCCCCCACACGAACCCTCCGAGAAACAGCACAAGGCCCAGCGCGACGGCCAGTCCGGACAGTCTCTGTCCGATGCGGCCGCCCGCTGTGCCCTTGCTGGCGCCACCGCCGCGCGGGGCCGTACGTGTTGTGCTCTCGCCACCCATGGGTCCGCACCTTACCCGGGGGTACGGTCCGAGGTCAGCCCATGGATTGATCACGATCCCGGCTCCCGACGAGAAGGGGCCGGCCGGCTCGGACGAATCCGAGCCGACCGGCCCCGGGAGACACTTCAGGGCGTTACTTGGACGCCTTCCTGCGGCGCCGCACCAGCACCAGCGGCACCGCGCCCACCAGCGCCATGGCGCCCGGCGAGGTGACGGCGGCCGCCGCCTGGCTGCTCAGGCCGGTCTGGCCGAAGGTGTCCGGGACCGGGAGGGTGCCCCAGCGGTTGATGGGCCAGGCCTTCACGATGGCGCGCCCGACGACCTTGTCCACGGGGACCATGCCGTGGTTCTTGTCCGCCTGGTTGTAGCGGGAGTCCCGCGAGTTCTGGCGGTGGTCACCCATCACCCAGATCATGCCCTTGGGCACCTTGACCTTGAACTGGCCGCCCTCCTCGTCGACGCTGCACGGGGTGTTCCCCGCGTACACGTACGACGCCTCGTTCAGCGCCTTGCCGTTGACGGTCAGGGGGCCTGTGCCCTTGCACTGGATGGTGTCGCCACCGACGCCGATGACCCGCTTGATGAGGTCCTTCTCTTCGGCGGACGGCATCAGGCCGATCCAGCTGAGGACCGTCTGCAGGGCGTTCGGGTTGGCCGTGGGCTCGCCCGCCAGCCAGTTGTCGGGATCGTGGAAGACGACGACCTCGCCGCGCTCCGGCTCGGAGCCGAACCAGGGGGTCAGCTTGTCGACCAGGACGCGGTCGCCCTGCTGAAGGGTGTTCTGCATCGAGTCCGAGGGGATCGAGAACGCCTGCACCAGGAAGGTCTTGATGAGCAGCGCGAGCACCAGGGCGATGCCGATGAGGATCGGCAGCTCCTTCCAGAAGGAGCGCTGCTTCTTGGACTTCGCGTCCTGCTCGGCGCGCTCGGTCGAAGCGTCACCGTCCTCGGACTCACTCCCGGAGCTCGATACGCCCTCTACGGCCGGGGCTGCCGAATCGTCGGGCCGCTCCGGCTGCCCTTCGGGACCTTCGTGTCCGGACCGTGCGCCGACCGCCACATCCCCCACATCCACTCCTCAGTTCCGTGCCGCCGCCCGCGTCGTCTTCGACGCAGGCCCACCACTCCCATAACGAGCGGGAGTTCCGCAGGGGTCGGGAGCGGGATCAATCCGTCTGGATCCGCAGGAGCCACCCTATGCGACAGAGCGAGAGCGGAGTTCGACCCTCCAGGCGCGTCGGCCACGGTCGCGAACGTGTTCGGCTCCTTCAGGCGGGTCCAGTGACCGATGGGCCAGCCGATGAGCATGGCCCGGCCCACGACCGACTTCTGGGAGACGGTGCCGCTGAACTTGTCGGTGCGGTGGTAGCGGGAGTCGGCGGAGTTGGCCCGGTGGTCGCCCATGACGAACAGGCGTCCCTCAGGCACCTTCACCTCGAAGGCGAACTCGGACGGTTTGTTGCCGGGTTGGATGTAGGGCTCACTCAACGGCGTGCCGTTGACGGTCACCCGGCCTTGCGTGTCACAGCACTTGACCGTGTCGCCGCCGACGCCGATGACCCGCTTGATGAGGTCCTTCTCATTGTCGGAGGGCAGCAGACCGATGAAGGTCAACCCCTGCTTGACCTGCTTGACGACCACGGGGTCGTCCTTCTTCTTGGTCTCCTCCGCGGTGAGCCAGCCCCCCGGGTCCTTGAAGACGACGACGTCTCCACGCTGGGGCTTGGAGCCGAACCAGGGGGTGAGCTTGTCGACCAGGACACGGTCGCCGATCTGGATCGTGTTCTCCATGGAGCCCGACGGGATCACGAAGGCCTGGACGAGGAAGGTCTTGAGGACCAGGGCTATCAGCACCGCGACGCCGACGAGGAGCGGTATCTCCTTGACCGCCGAGCGCCGCCTGCGCCGCTTGATCTTGCGGGCGAGCTTGCGCCGCTCGACGCGGCTGGGCCGGGCCGCGCCCCCGGAGGCCCGCCGGGTACCGGTGGGCAGCAGGTTGTCGGCGGCGCTGGTCGGGGCCCCGCGCGGTTTGCCACGGTTACCCATGGGCACCGCCCGCGACCGGCACGCGCGCGTAGACGTCGGGACGCGTCAGCCGGGTCCAGTGGTCGGCCGGCCAGGCGATCCAGTCGGCTCTGCCGATGACGTCGCCGACGGGGACCATGCCGCCGCCGGGCGAGCCCAGGTGGTCCCGGGAGTCGCTGGAGCGGCTGCGGTGGTCGCCCAGGAGGAAGAGGGTGCCGTCGGGCACGATGACGTCGAAGGGCACGTCGGACGGGCTGTCCCCCGGATACAGAAACGTCGACTCGTCGACCGACCGGCCGTTCACTTCGAGCCTCCCCTGCTTGTCGCAGCAGACCACATGGTCTCCGCCCACACCGACGACACGCTTGACGTAGTCGGCGTTCCCGAAATATCCGGTGCCGTCGAACACGACGACATCGCCCCGCTGCGGCTCGGCACCGAAACGGTACGCCAACTTATTTACGAGAACGCGGTCCCCGATCCTCAATCGCGACTCCATGGAGCCGCTGGGAATGTTGAACGGCTGCACGACGAAGGTACTGACGAGCAGCAGAAACAGAAGGCAGACCAGCGCGGTCAGGGTGATCCGCCCACCCGGCAGCCAGTCGGCGATCCGGGCCACCAACGCGAAGCGCGACCGTCCCTCCGGCCCCTCTGTGTCCGAGATCTCCTCGGATACGGAAGGGCGGGAGGAGCGGTCGCGCTCCACATGCCGTGCTTCGGTGTCCATCGCGGCCAGATGCTATCCGGCCGCGCTGTGACCCCGCGCGCGAGCTCAGCGCTCGCGCTTCTCCTTGATCTTCGCGGCCTTACCGCGCAGCTCGCGCAGGTAGTACAGCTTGGCGCGACGCACGTCACCGCGGGTGACGAGCTCGATCTTCTCGACGATCGGGGTGTGCACCGGGAAGGTGCGCTCGACGCCGACAGAGAAGGAGACCTTGCGGACCGTGAAGGTCTCGCGGACGCCGGCGCCCTGGCGGCGGATGACTACGCCCTTGAACTGCTGCACACGGGAGCGGTTGCCCTCGATGACGCGGACGTGGACGTTGACGGTGTCACCCGGGCGGAAGGCCGGGATGTCGCTGCGCAGCGACGCGCTGTCGACGGTGTCGAGCAGGTGAGACATTTCGTCTGCTTTCTTCGTTGATGCCACAGGTCATCAACGGGAGATAGTTTCCAAGAGGGTGCTGCCGCGTCGGGGCGGGCGTCGTGTCCCCCTGCGGCAGGGGCGCACGCCGGACGACGTACAACAGCGGCCTATTCTTCCACGGCCTCTGGCCTGCGCCAAAATCGGCCGTCGGGGCCCGGCTGCCAGCCCAGGATCGAGAGCATCTCGCGGTCCTTCTTGTCGAAGACGGAAGGGTCGCAGCGCTCGATGAGGTCGGGCCGGTTCGCCGTCGTACGGCGCAGGGCCTCGTCGCGGCGCCAGCGGGCGATCTTCCCGTGGTGGCCGCTGAGCAGCACCTCGGGGATCTCGCGGCCGCGCCACGCCGGGGGCTTGGTGTACACCGGCCCCTCCAGGAGGTTTTCCATGGCCCCGGGGGCGAAGGAGTCGTCCCGGTGGGACTCGGCGTTGCCGAGGACGCCCGGCAGCAGTCGCGCCACCGCCTCCGTGACGACGAGTACGGCCGCCTCGCCGCCGGCGAGTACGTAGTCGCCGATGGACACCTCGTAGACGGGCATCCTGGTGGCGTACTCGTCGATGACGCGGCGGTCGATGCCCTCGTAGCGCGCGGGCGTGAAGACCAGCCAGGGGCGCTCGGAGAGCTCGACGGCGAGTTCCTGGGTGAAGGGGCGCCCGCTGGGCGTGGGGACCACCAGGGCGGGCCCGTGGGAGCCCGTCTCGTAGCCGTCCGCCAGGACGGAGTCCAGGGCGTCGCCCCAGGGCTCGGTCTTCATGACCATGCCGGGGCCGCCGCCGTACGGGGTGTCGTCGACCGTGTTGTGACGGTCGTACGTCCACTCCCGGAGATCATGCACGTGCACATTCAGCTGCCCACGCGCGCGTGCCTTGCCGACGAGCGAGACGTTGAGGGGTTCGAGGTACTCGGGGAAGATCGTGACGACGTCGAGCCGCATCAGGCGTCTTCTCCGGAGGCGTCCCGCGAGCCGGCGACCTCGGCCCGGTCGTCGATCAGTCCCGGCGGCGGGTCGACGACGGCCCGTTGCTCCGCCAGGTCGATCTCGACGACGATCTCCTCGACGAACGGGATCAGTACCTCGGTGCCGTCGGGGCGCTCCACGACGAAGAGGTCCTGCGAGGGCAGGTGTGAGATCTCGGTGATCCGCCCGACCTCGGTGCCGTCGACCATGACCACGTCCAGGTCCATCAGCTGGTGGTCGTAGTACTCGTCCGGGTCGTCCGGCGTCGCGTCCGGGTCGACCTCGGCGATCAGGAGGGTGTTGCGCAGCGCCTCGGCGGCATTGCGGTCCCGTACGCCTTCGAAGCGCAGCAGGAGACGGCCACTGTGCACGCGGCCGGTCTCGATGGTCAGCGGTCCGGCGGAGGCCGGGTCGGTGAGCAGGACGGCACCGGGCCCGAGCCTGAGTTCCGGCTCGTCCGTACGTACCTCCACGGTGACCTCGCCCTTGATGCCGTGGGCGCGGCCGACGCGAGCGACTACCAGCTGCACTGTGCTTGATCTCCTGTCGATACGACTACGGGCCGGGAAAGGCTCGTAAGCCCTCCCCGGCCCGAGCCGGTGCTGCCTGTCACGTCAGCGGACGTGGTCCACGTCGACGAGGTCGACACGGACACCGCGGCCGCCGATGGCGCCCACGACGGTACGCAGAGCGCGCGCGGTGCGGCCATTGCGGCCGATCACCTTGCCGAGGTCGTCGGGGTGGACCCGGACCTCGAGAACGCGCCCGCGGCGCAGGTCGCGCGAGGCGACCTGCACGTCGTCGGGGTTGTCGACGATGCCCTTCACGAGGTGCTCGAGAGCCTCCTCGAGCATGCTCAGGCCTCGGTCGACGCGGACTCGGCGGCGGCCTCGTCCTTCTTCTCAGCCTTCTTCTTCTGGGTGATGGCCTCACCCTTGCCCTCGTCGTCGCCGCCCAGGGCGTCGAACGACGGGCGCGCGGCCTTCGGCTCGGCCACGAGCAGCGGCGCAGGGGCGGGCTCGCCCTTGAACTTCTGCCAGTCACCGGTCAGCTTCAGGATGGCGAGAACCGGCTCGGTCGGCTGCGCGCCGACACCCAGCCAGTACTGCGCGCGGTCCGAGTCGACCTCGATGCGCGAGGGGTTCTGCACCGGGTGGTACAGACCGATCTCCTCGATGGCCCGGCCATCACGGCGGGTACGGGAGTCGGCGACGACGATGCGGTAGTGAGGCGAACGGATCTTGCCCAGACGCTTCAGCTTGATCTTGACTGCCACGGAAGTGGTGTCTCCTGGTCTTGACGTGGTTGGGCACGGCGAGATTGCCGCGTGGGGTTGCGGTACCCGAGTGCCCGATGGACGCGTCAGCCGGAGGAGAGAGGGGTCCTGTGCGGCTGTCGAGTACAGCTAGCCATTCTGCCACACCTTGGCAGGTCGCTTTAACCGGACAACCCGCGCGTGCGCACGCCTGATCGGCACCCGGCGCCGGGCCGGCCCGGAGGGGGTTCGCTCACCGGCGCCTGGGAGGTGCGACTGCCACGAGCAGCCGCACTCCTCAGCCCGCTGCCGCGCCGACGACCTCCGGGATCCGGAATGGCTTTCCGCACCCCCCGCACACGATCGGCGCCTGGGCCAGCACGGACGGGACGACCCGTACATTGCGGCCGCAGTCGCAGACCGCCTTGACGCGGACGCCTCCTCCGGAGGAGCCGTGCCGGGCGGCCGGGCCGCGGAAGGAGCGGGCGGTGTCGGCGGCGGTGGCGACCGTATGGGCCTTCAGCGCGCGCTGGAGCCGCTCGATCGTCGGGCGATAGCGCCGCTTCGCCTCGGGGTTGAGCGTGACCAGGGAGAAGCCACTGCTGGGATGTGGCTCCTCGGGGTGGTCGAGGCCCATCTCCTCGGCGATCGCGAGGAATCTGCGGTTGTGGTAGCGGCCGGCGCGCGAGGTGTCGCGGACTCCGCGGGCGGCGGCGATGCCGTGGACTGCCTCATGAAGCAGTCGCTCGAAGGAGAGTTCGTGCCCGCAGGCGGACGACGACTCTCCGATCAGGGACTCTGGCGCGGCAAGATCTGGCAGCTCGGGGTGGTGCCGCTGAATGTCGGCCCACGCCCCTGCCAGCTCTGCGGCGAGAACAGGTGGTGTCGTGCTCACGTCGTGACAACGAGCCGGGGTGCCTCTGTGTTCCTATTCCGGGCCATCCCAAATAATTTGCACGTACCCGTCAGTTGCCGCTGATGCGTCCTGACGAGGGCGGGTGCGCTGATCTGCGGAGAAGCCTCACAGCTCATACCAAGGCGGTACGTAGGCACACGTACGCACCGCCGCGTAGACGGTGTCCGCGCGCCGGGGCACCTGTGGTCATCAGATGCGCAAGAGGCGTTTCGGTCGCCCTCGAGGCCTACTCAGTAAGCGCGCGCGACGACGGCGACGTTACCGGGGGCGTCGTCCGCGTCGGGAACCGACCCGTCCTCGGCGACCAGACACCGTACGGTCACGGAGTGCTCGGCCAGCTTGGCCTCGCCCTCTTCGCCGAGGTCGGCCCACGGAATGCGGGCCCAGCCGCCGGCGACGGCCGCCTCGACGGCCTCCTCAATCGTCGACACGTCCGACGTACGGGACTCACGACGCTCGCGCGACTGCTTCAGAAGCAGCGCCTGGTCCTCTTCGAGGACCGTGGGGAGCAGCCCCACGAGTGCGTCGATCGCCACCGGCACCTTGCCGCCGGGGATGCGGCGGGCGAGCATCGCGGTGCCGTTCTCCAGGTCACGGGGGCCGACCTCGATGCGTACGGGGACGCCCTTGAGCTCCCAGTCGACGGCACGGCGCCCGAAAGGCGTGTCCGTGCGGTCGTCCACCTGGACGCGTACGCCCGCCGCCTTCAACCGATCGCCGATTTCGTGGACCTTGGCCAGAACCGCTTCGTCGCCCTTGATGGCGAGGACGACGGCCTGGGTCTGGGCGAGGCGAGGCGGGACCCGCAGTCCGTTGTCGTCGCCGTGCATCATCACCAGGGCGCCGATCATGCGGGTCGTCGAGCCCCAGGAGGTCTGCCAGACCAGCTCCTGCTTGCCTTCCTTGGACAGGTACTGGGTGTTGAATGCCTTGGCGAAGTTCTGGCCCAACTCGTGGCTGGTGGCCATCTGGAGGGCCTTGCCGTCGCCCATCATGCCTTCGAGCGTGAGGGTGTTGATGGCGCCGGCGAAGCGCTCCTTGACGGTCTTGCGGCCGGGGACGACGTCCATCGCGAGGACGTTCGCCATGAAGTCCTCGTAGACCTTGCGGTGGATGTGCGAGGCGAAGTCGCGGGCCTCCTCGTATGTGGCGTGCGCGGTATGCCCCTCCTGCCACAGGAACTCGGTCGTCCGCAGGAAAAGGCGGGGCCGCAGCTCCCAACGCACCACGTTCGCCCACTGGTTGATCAGCAGCGGCAGGTCGCGGTAGCTCTGCACCCACTTCGCGAAGTATTCGTTGATGATCATCTCGGAGGTGGGGCGGACGACGGCGGGCTCTTCGAGGTCCTTGCCGCCACCGTGCGTGACCACGGCCAGTTCGGGCGCGAAGCCCTCGACGTGGTCGGCCTCCTTGGTGAGGTACGACTGCGGAATCAGCAGCGGGAAGTACGCGTTCTGGGTGCCCGTCTCCTTGATGCGGGCGTCCATCTCCTGCTGCATCCGCTCCCACAGCCCGTACCCGTACGGTCGGATGACCATGGTGCCGCGCACCGGCCCGTTGTCCGCCAGCTCGGCCTTGTTGATCAGGTCCTGGTACCAGCGCGGGAAATCGTCCGCCCGGGGCGTGAGAACGGGTGCCTTTGCCATGCGGCGATGGTACGGGGCCACGTTGCCGGAATGTGAATTCTTCCGGCGCGCACGGGGAGCGCGCAAGCCGGGCTCCGCAACCCCTGGACGCCACGTCGAGCGCGGAGTTTCCTGGCATACGGGGGGAGTGCGAGCGCACTGCACGGGTGCCAGCGAAATGGGGCACGGCAGCAACTCTCGGCGGATTGGGGCGCTTTCGATGACACCAACGCTCGTGCGGCAGCACCTGCCTCACGCGGGTCCATCACCTCGCGTGAACCAGAGTGCACGCGCGCGTGACTGGGCCGAGATCCAGGAGCGGATGCTGGTGCCGCTGTACGAGGCGGTCTACGAGCGACTCGAAGTGGGCACCGGAACGCGGCTGCTCGGACTCGGCTGCGGTTCGGGGCTCGCCCTCTTGATGGCGGCCTCCCGGGGCGCCGCGGTCACGGGTGTCGACTCCTGCTCACCCGAGCGACTGGCTCTGGCGCGGGAGCGGTTGCTGCCACAGGCGTGGGGCACGCGCGCGCGTGCGGACGCCCGGATCGTGCAGGGACCCCCCGGAGACCTCGCGGACACGGGGGCTCCCGGGTACAACCTGGTGACCGCGTTCGAGCCGATCGGGTGTGTGGCCGGGGACGTCGAGGGGCTCGATGGGGTTCTGGAGGCCGCGACGCCGCTCGCCGAGCGGGGCGCGGCGGTGGTCCTTGTCGGGTGGGGGCCGCCGGAACGGTGCGCCACCTCCGCCGTGCTGCGGGTCGCGACCAAGTGGGCCGATCCCCTGCGGGCGGGGTGGCGGGCCGCGTGCCGTGACGACCTCGAGGAGGTCGCCCAGCGGGCCGGGCTCAGGCCGGACGGGTCGGGGCGGGTCGCCTGTCCGTTCGGGTACGGCGATGTGGAGAGTGCGGTGCGGGGGATGTTGTCCACCGGGCTGTTCGACGCGGCGATCGCTGCTGCCGATCAGGCGCAGGTGGACAAGGAGCTCACGGAGGCGCTCCATCCTCACCGGCGCGGGGGCGGGACGGTGTGGATGCCCAACGTCTTCCGCTATCTGATCGCACGGAGGGGTTGAGGTCGCAGGCGTTTCTCACCTCCTCCGTTTCTGCCGTCCCTGCCGTCCCTGCCGTACCTGCCGTCCCTGCCGTCCCTGCCGTCCCTGCCGTCCCTGCCGGCCCTGCCCATCCCGACCCGGGGTCAGCCTCGCTCCCCGCTCCTCAGACGCCGGAGGGGCTGAAACCTCGCTGGAGGCCCGCGATGCGGTACGCGTCCCGCCTCCTCCAGGGGTCTCGTTCGCGAAGAGGGCCTCGGCGAGGGCGTCGAGTTGGTTGCGGTGGTCGCGTAGTTTGCGGCACGCCTCCTCGTAGCACTCGTCCACGATGCGGCGCATCTCGCCGTCGATGACGTCCAGGGTCTGGGGCGCCGCCGAGAGCCCGTACGCCTGCTGGGCGTCGTTGGGGAGGGCGGAGAGGCGCCGACGCGTTGGCTCATGCCCCAGCGGGCGACCCTGCCGCGGGCGATGTTCGTGACCTGTTCGAGGTCGTTCTCCGCGCCGGTGGTGACGACTCCGTAGACGACCTGTTCGGCGGCCAGGCCGCCCAGGGCGCCGATGACGCGGCCCCGGAGGTACTCCTCCGTGTACGCGTACCGGTCCGCGTCCGGCGTGGAGAGCGTGACTCGAGGGCGCGACCACGCGGGACCATGGTGATCTTGGGGACCGGGTCGGCGCCGGGCTGCAGCATGCCGAGGAGGGCGTGGCCGCTCTCGTGGTAGGCCGTGCGGCGGCGTTCCGCCTCGGGCATCACCAACGGCCTCTCGGCGCCCAGCTGCACCTTTTCCAGCGCTTCGGAGAGGTCCGTCTGCGTCACCTTAGGCACCGGCACCCGCAGAATGAGGCCAGGAGCGCCCCTTCGAAGAGGGGCGCCCCCAGTGACGTACGAGACGAACCGTCAGCCCATGAACTTCTTGAACTCGTCCGGCAGGTCGAAGTCCTGAGCGCCCTGCTGCGGCACACCGAAAGCGTTGCCGCCCTGGGCGCCGGCCTCGCGGCGGGCGGCGTCCTCCAGCTCCTGCTGCTTGCGCTTCATCGGGTTGCCGGAGCGCTGCTTGCCCTTGGCCTGCTTGGCCTTCTTCTTGGTGCGGCCGGGGCCGCCACCCATGCCGGGCATCCCGGGCATTCCCGGCATGCCGCCGCCCTGGGCCATGCGGGACATCATCTTGCGGGCCTCGAAGAACCGCTCGACCAGGCCCTTGACCGCGCTGACCTCGACACCGGAACCCTTGGCGATACGGGCGCGGCGCGAGCCGTTGATGATCGTCGCGTCCTGGCGCTCGGCCGGGGTCATCGACTTGATGATGGCGGCCGTGCGGTCGACGTCACGCTCGTCGAGGTTGTTGATCTGGTCCTTGATCTGGCCCATGCCCGGAAGCATGCCGAGCAGCTTGCTGATGCTGCCCATCTTCCGGACCTGCTCCATCTGGGCCAGGAAGTCGTCCAGGGTGAAGTCCTGGCCCTTCTTGGACGCCAGCTTCGAGGCCATCTGCTCGGCCTCTTCTTGGCTGAACGTCTTCTCCGCCTGCTCGATGAGGGTGAGCAGGTCACCCATGTCGAGGATGCGGGAGGCCATCCGGTCCGGGTGGAAGGCGTCGAAGTCGTCGAGCTTCTCGCCGTTCGACGCGAACATGATCGGCTTGCCGGTGACCGAGGCGATGGAGAGCGCGGCACCGCCGCGGGCGTCGCCGTCGAGCTTCGAGAGGACCACACCGTCGAAGCCGACGCCGTCGCGGAAGGACTCGGCGGTGTTGACCGCGTCCTGACCGATCATCGCGTCGACGACGAAGAGGATCTCGTCCGGGGAGACAACGTCGCGGATGTCCGCGGCCTGCTGCATCATCTCCTGGTCGATGCCGAGGCGGCCCGCGGTGTCCACGATCACGATGTCGTGGACCTTCGTCTTCGCGAACTCGATGGAATCCTTGGCGACCTTGACCGGGTCGCCGACGCCGTTGCCCGGCTCGGGCGCGTACACCGCGACGCCCGCGCGCTCGGCGACGACGCTGAGCTGGGTCACCGCGTTCGGGCGCTGGAGGTCGGCGGCGACGAGGAGCGGGGAGTGGCCCTGGTCCTTGAGGTGCTTGCCGAGCTTTCCGGCGAGCGTGGTCTTACCGGCGCCCTGGAGACCCGCGAGCATGATCACGGTGGGTGGGTTCTTGGCGAACCGGAGGCGGCGGGTCTCGCCGCCGAGGATCGTGACGAGCTCGTCGTTCACGATCTTCAGGACCTGCTGGGCAGGGTTCAGCGCCTTGGAGACCTCGGCACCGAGCGCGCGCTCCTTGACATTCTTGATGAAGGTCCGCACGACCGGCAGGGCCACGTCGGCTTCGAGGAGCGCGATACGGATCTCGCGTGCGGTGGCGTCGATGTCAGCTTCGGACAGCCGGCCCTTGCCCCGCAGGTTCTTGAACGTCGCTGAGAGGCGATCGGAGAGAGTATCGAACACGGCGCTCGTCGGTCCTCAGGGGTCGGGGGCGATGGCAATCGCCCTCCAGGGTATCTGGCCGCGTGTGGTGAGGTCTCCACCGCGTTCGTACGAGATCGCAGGCACGTCCCCGTCGCGGGTCAGCCGCGCAGGGTCTCCTCCAGCGCGCGGGCCACCGAAACCGCTTCCTCCCCCGGCAACGGGGCACCCTTCGTGCCGGTCACGTAGAAGGCGTCCACGGCGTTCGCGCCGAGGGTGGAGACGTGCATGCTCCGCACCCGGACGTTCGCGTTCTCCAGCGCCCGCCCGATGCGGTGCAGCAGGCCGGGGGCGTCATGGGCGCGCACCTCGATGACCGTCGCGTGCCGGGAGGCCGCCGAGGCGACCGTCACACGGGGCGGCGGTGCGATGGTCCCGCGGCGCCGGGGGTAGGCGGCGTCGCGTTCGGCGAGACGGGCCGTGATGTCCAGGGAGCCGTCCAGGGCGCGTACGAGGTCGGCGCGCAGCCGGGCGGCCTGCGGCAGGGAGCCGTACTCGGCGGCAACCCGCCAGTTGAGCAGCAGCACGGAGCCCTCGACGCCGTCGGGCAGGGTGAGGGCGCGCAGCTCGGCGGTGCGGACGGTCAGCCGGTGCATGGCGAGGACGCCGGCGACCGCGGGGAGCACGCCGGGCTGGTCGGGCACGGCGATGAGCAGCTCCACACCCAGCGGCTCGGGGTCGTCCGGCGGAGCGGCGTCGGATTCGACCGGTTCGGTCTGCGCGCGCAGGGCCAGTACGGGGCCGCCCGTGCGGAACGCCTCGATCGCGAGCCGCTCCTGCTCGGCCGTGGGCGCCGCCGCCTCGGGCTCCTCGGGGGCGTCACCGGCGAGCACGCCCGAGACCCGCTTGACGAGGTCGGCGACGAGGGAGCCGCGCCAGGAGGACCAGGCGGCGGGCCCGGTGGCCAGTGCGTCGGCCTCGGTCAGCGCGTGCAGCAGTTCGAGGGTGCCCTGCGAGCCGACCGCCTCGGCCACCGAGCGGACGGTGGCCGGGTCCTCCAGGTCACGCCGGGTCGCGGTGTCGATGAGCAGCAGATGGTGGCGTACGAGGGTGGCGAGCACCGCGACGTCCGCGCGGTCGAAGCCGATCCGGGCGGCCACGTCCCGCGCGATGATCTCGCCCGCCACGGAGTGGTCGCCGGGCCAGCCCTTGCCGATGTCGTGCAGCAGGGAGGCGACGAGCAGCAGGTCGGGGCGGCTCACGCGCCGGGTCAGTTCGGAGGCGCGTACGGCGGTCTCGATGAGGTGGCGGTCGACGGTCCAGATGTGGACGGCGTTGCGCTGCGGCCTGCAGCGGACCCGCTCCCAGTCGGGAAGGAGCCGGGTGATCAGCCCCTCCGCTTCCAGCGCCTCCCAGACCTCGATGGTCGGGCGGCCCGAACCGAGGAGCGTGACGAGCTGTTCGCGTGCCTCGGCGGGCCAGGGCGTGGGCAGGGGGCGCGCGGCGGCCGCCATGCGCCGTACGGCGTGCAGCGACAAAGGAAGACCCGATTGCGCGGCCGCTGCCGCCGCACGCAAGGGGAGTACGGGGTCGCGCTCGGGGCGCGCGGCACGCGCGAGCACCACCTCGCCGTCCTGTTCGACCACGCCTTCCGCGAGGGGGGAGCGCTCGGCGACCGGCTTGCCGCCGCCCAGCATGGCGCGCAGGCGCGGGCGCACGGCGCGTGATCGCAACACGCGCCCCACTTCACGCCAAGTCACGTCACTGGCGTACGAGACGACGCGCGCCGCCTCGTACACCTGGCGCAGCAGGGTGTCGGCGTCCAGCAGTCCCAGCTCGGCGGCGACCTGGTCCTGCTCCTGGAGCGAGAGGCGGTCGGTGGCGCGGCCGGTGGTGAGGTGGAGTGCGTCGCGGACGTCCAGGAGGCGCCTGCGTGCGTCGGCGAGGCCCTCGCGGGGCGCGTCGGCGAGCCAGGAGGCGGCGACGGCGCGCAGGGCGGTGGCGTCGCGCAGCCCGCCGCGCGCCTCCTTCAGGTCCGGTTCGAGGAGGTACTGCAGCTCGCCCTGGCGCTCGGCGCGCTCCGCGCACAGCTCCTGGAGTTCGGGGAGACGTTTCGGCGCCTGGTTGCGCCAGTCGGCGAGGACGGCCGTACGCAATCCGGCGGTGAGGCCGAGGTCTCCCGCGAGGTGGCGGGCGTCCAGGAGGCCGAGCTGGGCCTTGAGGTCCTCGCCGGCGGTCTTGCGGGCCTCGGTGGGCGTGCGCACGGAGTGGTCGAGGGCGAGGCCGAGGTCCCAGACGGGGTACCAGATGCGGTCGGCGAGGGCGGCGACCGCGCCGGAGTCACTGCCGTCGTGCAGGAGCAGCAGATCGAGGTCGCTGCGCGGGGACAGCTCCCCGCGCCCGTAGCCGCCGACGGCCACCAACGACACACCGCGCAGCCCTTCGGAGCCCGCGGTGAAGAGTCCGGTCAGCCAGTCGTCCGTCAGCTCCGCGAGGGCGGAACGGCGCGGCGGCCCGGACCGCGCCCCCTCCTGGAGGAGGCGCAGCCGGGCCGCCGCGTAGCCGCTGGGTCCCGAGTCCTCTGCTTCCGTACGCGTGTCCGTACTCGTCACCCAGCGACTCCTGTCTTTCTTCTGCTGTCGAGCGGGTCCGGTTAGAGCGCGTCCGGTCCGCGCTCGCCCGTCCGGACCCGGACGGCCGTCTCGACCGGGACGGACCACACCTTGCCGTCACCGATCTTGCCGGTGCGGGCCGCCTTCACGACGACGTCGATGAGCTGTTCGGCGTCGTCGTCCTCGGCCAGCACCTCGATGCGGATCTTGGGAACCAGGTCGACCGTGTACTCGGCGCCACGGTAGACCTCGGTGTGTCCCCTCTGCCGACCGTAGCCGCTGGCCTCGGTGACCGTCAGACCGTGTACCCCGAAGGCCTGCAGGGCCTCCTTGATCTCGTCGAGCCGGTGGGGCTTCACGACGGCGGTGATGAGCTTCATGCGTCCACCTTCTTGGTCTCGGCGTCCGCGACCGGGCCGGGGACGGCGGTGCGCGCCGCGCCGCCGCCGGCGCCGCTGAAGTCGTATGCGGTCTCGGCGTGCTCGGCCTGGTCGATGCCCGCGATCTCCTCGTCCTCGGTGACCCGCATACCGATCGTCTTGTCGATCAGGAAGGCGAGGACCGCGGAGGCGATCAGGGAGTAGGCGAGGACGGCGAAGACACCGGCGCACTGCTTCCAGAACTGGGTCAGGCCGCCGCCGTAGAAGAGACCCTCGACGGTGGACTGGCCCTTGCCGCTGGCGAAGAGGCCGATCAGCAGGGAGCCGATGACACCGCCGACCATGTGGACACCGACCACGTCGAGCGAGTCGTCGTAGCCGAACCTGTACTTCAGGCCGACGGCCATGGCGCACAGGACACCGGCGATGGCACCGACGGCGATCGCGCCGAGCGGGGAGACCGCACCACCGGACGGTGTGATGGCGACCAGACCCGCGACCGCGCCGGAGGCGGCGCCCAGCGTGGTGAACGCGCCGTGGCGGATCTTCTCGTAGATGAGCCAGGCCAGCATGGCGGCCGCGGTGGCGACCTGCGTGTTGACGAACATCAGCGCGCCGACGCCGTCGTCGTTGCCGAGCCAGGAGCCGGCGTTGAATCCGAACCAGCCGAACCACAGCAGACCGGAGCCGAGCATCACCAGCGGGAGGCTGTGCGGACGCATCGGGTCCTTCTTGAAGCCGACGCGCTTGCCGATGACGAGGATCACGCCGAGCGCCGCGGCACCCGCGTTGATGTGCACCGCCGTACCACCGGCGAAGTCGATCACGCCCAGATCGAAGGCCCAGCCGCCCGCGCCCCAGACCCAGTGGGCGACCGGGAAGTAGACGACCGTGGCCCACAGCGCGATGAACAGCGACCACGCCGTGAACTTCACGCGGTCCGCCAAGGCGCCGCTTATCAGCGCGGGCGTGATGATGGCGAACATCAGCTGGAAGATCATGAAGACGAAGATCGGGATGGTGTAACCGGGCCACAATTCCGTCAGACCGATGTTGCTGAGGCCGACCCAGTTCGAGGTCCAGCCGATGATCGAGCCGTGGTCGGTGCCGAAGGCGAGGGAGAATCCGTACAGCACCCACAGGATCGTGATGATCCCCATGCTGATGAAGCTCATCATCAGCATGTTGAGGGTGCTCTTGACGCGAACCATGCCTCCGTAGAAGAAGGCCAGTCCGGGTGTCATGATCAGCACCAGGGCGGAACAGATGAGCATGAACCCTGTGTTGGCGGCAGACAGCTTGGGTGCCTCTGCGGCAAGGGTGATGGCTGGTGCCATCGGCGTCTCCTCGTCGTTGGTACGGCCCCGTGCGGGCGAAGCCTGAGTGGGCGTGAGGGGCGGGCCGGTTATGCGCCATGACATTGGCGCAGCGCGGTTTCCGTCGAAGCCCCTCGATGTTTCGCCGCAGTGACGAAGAGGTCCTGCGTGTTACGCCTCGATGAACTGCCGGATAGTGGTCGCGTCGATCGTTATCGTGACGCAATCATCGACGAAGACCACCGCAACCATCGGTTGAGGGGACCCCCGCGGCGGCCGGCCACGTACGCGAGCATGGCGCCGGTTCAGGCGCAAAAAGGGCCGTTAAACCGGCCACGGCTGGTCGTCCGATGACCTGGCATGGGGGAGCCGAGTCGGGCAGTTCGGGACGGCCGGCCGTGGCCGGAGTACTGGGCGGGGGCCGCTTTCGCGGCCGGTTTCAGACCGCTTCCGCGGTCTCTGGCAGGTCGACGGCGAGCTGGTCGGTGAGGTCGACGACCTCGGCGAGGTCCCCGAAGTCCCGGGCCGCCGTGTCGACCGTCTTTCGGATACGAGTGTTCACGCGTTCGGAGCGCACCTTCTTGGCGTACGTCATGGCTTCCTTGGCCAGAACCGCGCTCTGCTCGGGCTCGCGCTGCAGGAGGTGCACGGTGGCCATGCCGATGAGGTTGAGTGCGTACGAACGCTGGTGCTCGGGGTCCTTGCCGAAGATGTCGACAGCCTCCTGCATCAAGGGCTCGGCCATGGAGGCGTACGTGGGGCTGCGCCCGGCGACGTAGGCGAGGTCACGGTAGGAGTGCGAGTTCTCGCCGTACAGCTCGGCCTTGGAGAAGAAGCGGATCCAGTCGGGGTCCGGGTCGTCCCACTCATGGACGTCGGCGAAGCTGTCCTCGGCCATCCGGACGGCCCGCTTGCACTTTCCGGGCTGGCCCATGTTGGCGTAGGCGCGGGCCTCCATCGCATACAGCATCGACTGGGTGCGCGGGCTCGCGCAGTCACGGCTGCCGTACTGCGCGAGGTGGATGAGTTCCAGGGCGTCGTCCGGCCGCCCGAGATGGATCATCTGGCGGCTCATGCTGGAGAGGATGTACGAGCCGAGCGGCTTGTCGCCCGCTTCCTTGGCCGCGTGCAGGGCGAGTACGAAGTACTTCTGCGCGGTGGGCTGAAGCCCCACGTCGTAGCTCATCCAGCCCGCCAGCTCGGCCAGCTCGGCGGCGACCTTGAACAGGCGTTTGCTGGTCGCGGCGGGCTGCGGCTCCTGGAGCAGGTCCGTCACCTCGTGCAGCTGCCCGACGACCGCCTTGCGGCGCAGTCCACCGCCGCACTGGGCATCCCACTGCCGGAACATCACCGTGGTGGATTCCAGGAGATCCAGCTCGGGCTTGGAGAGCCGGCCTCCGCGGCGCGCGGAGGCCAGGGGCTCGGGCTCCGCCTGGGGCAGCACAGGTGAAGGCACGAGCCAGCGCTGCATGGGCTCGATGAGGGCCGGGCCCGCGGAGAGCGCGAGGGAGCTGCCGAGGAAGCCGCGCCGCGCCAGCATCAGGTCGCTGCGCGAGTACTCGCTGATCAGCGCCACGGTCTGCGGGCCGGTCCAGGGCAGGTCGACGCCGGACACGGACGGTGACTGATGGGCGGCGCGCAGGCCGAGGTCCTCGACGGCGACTACACAGCCGAACCGCTCGGAGAACAGCTCGGACAGGATCCGCGGGATCGGCTCGCGCGGGTTCTCGCCGTCCAGCCAGCGGCGCACCCGCGAGGTGTCCGTGGAGATGTGGTTGGCCCCCAACTGGCGTGCCCTGCGGTTTACTTGACGTGCGAGCTCACCCTTCGACCAGCCGCTGCGCACGAACCACGAGCCGAGCAGCTCATTGGGGCGCTTGTCAGCGTTCTCTCCACTTCCGCCGTTGCCGCCCACTGGAACGCCCCCATCCCTGAGACCACTTGTACGCTGCGTGCGCCAAGCCCTATCAGAATGCCGGTAAATACGGCTGCGCGTCCGGCAGTTCTCACCCTTCGAACGGGAAGCCGACTTGCCCTTGGCATACCCACGAGTGCACGCGTCCCCAGGACTCGTGCACTCAAAGTAATCCTACGATCACCCGTCCAGCCATGGCGAACCCCGAAACGCCACCATTCGCCACCCCTTCGAATGAACTCGGGGTGACCTGGGCGCGATTCACTTGACATAGGACGGCCGGAGGTGGGCGGAGCGGTGTGCGCCGGGGCGCACGAAGCCGAGCGCGCCACCCGGTGCACCACAAAGCGCCGCCTAGACCGCGCGGTAGAGGGGAAGTCGGGAACAGACGGTCACGTTCCGCTTCCGTCACGTAACCACCGGTGCGTCGGACCCGTTGGAGGGGGCATGGGCTTCACGATCGGCAGCAGTCGGGCGATGCGCGACATCCGGCCCGGCGCGCGTCGCCGCGGTCGCTCGTCGGACTGCACCGCAGTGGCCGAGTTCACCGGGCTGTGGGGCTGGGACGTGGTCCCGGGCGCCCGGGCCGCCGCCGGGGCGTGCTCGTGCGGCAAGGACGACTGCGCCGCACCGGGGGCGCATCCGCTGGACTTCGCCCAGGTGATCCCGGCCGGCGCCACCCTCGACGAGGTGTCCGAGGCCTGGGCCGAGTGCCCGGGCGCCGCGGTGATGCTGCCGGTCGGCCGCGCCTTCGACCTGATCGAGGTCGCCGAGCCCGCCGGGCGCCGCGCGCTCGTCCGCCTCGAACGCATGGGGCTCCCGCTCGGACCGGTCGCGACCACCCCGGACGGCCGCGCCCACTTCTTCGTCGCCCCCGGCTCCGCGGCGGAACTCCCCGAGCTGCTCTATCTGATGGGCTGGGACGACGCGTCCCTCGACCTGCACGGCCTGGGCCCCGGTACGTTCATCACGGCTCCGCCCTCCGACCGGGGCGGCCTCGGCCCGGTCCGCTGGCTGCGCTCCCCCGACCTGGACTCGGCCACGAAGCCGCCGCAGGCACGGCTGCTGCTCGGGACGCTGGCGTACGTGGCGCATCGGTCGCGCGTATAGCCGAACCCCTCATGGGCTCACATGGCGAAGCGCCCGCTCCCAACTGCACCTTGGGAACGGGCGCTTCTTCGAGCACCTACGGTCTTTCGTGGGTGCTCACTCTCCGATAAGAGCGTCAACAAACGCCTCCGGCTCGAACGGCGCCAGATCGTCCGCCCCCTCGCCCAGACCCACCAGCTTGACCGGCACGCCCAGCTCGCGCTGGACGGCGATGACGATGCCGCCCTTGGCGGTGCCGTCGAGCTTGGTCAGCACGATGCCCGTGACGTCGACGACCTCGGCGAAGACGCGCGCCTGGACCAGACCGTTCTGCCCCGTGGTGGCGTCCAGCACGAGCAGCACCTCGTCGAGCGGGGCGTGCTTCTCGACGACTCGCTTGACCTTGCCGAGCTCGTCCATGAGCCCGGTCTTGGTATGAAGCCGGCCCGCGGTGTCGATGAGGACGACGTCGGCGCCCTCCTCGATGCCCTCCTTGACCGCGTCGAACGCGACCGAGGCGGGGTCGCCGCCCTCGGGACCCCGCACGGTGCGGGCCCCCACCCGCTCGCCCCAGGTCTGCAGCTGGTCGGCGGCGGCGGCGCGGAACGTGTCGGCGGCGCCCAGCACGACGTTCTTGCCGTCGGCGACGAGCACCCGCGCGAGCTTGCCGGTCGTGGTGGTCTTGCCGGTGCCATTGACACCGACGACCATGACGATGCCTGGAGTGTCCAGGTTCGAGTCGGTCTTGACCACGCGGTCGAACTCGGGGACGAGGAGCTGGAGCAGCTCCTCACGCAGCAGCGTGCGCAGCTCCTGGGGAGTGCGCGTGCCGAGCACCTTCACGCGCTCACGCAGCCGCTCGACCAGCTCTTGGGTCGGCTGTACGCCGACGTCGGCGGTGAGCAGCGTGTCCTCGATCTCCTCCCAGGTGTCCTCGTCGAGGTGCTCGCGCGAGAGCAGCGTGAGCAGCCCCTTGCCGAGCGCGTTCTGCGAGCGGGAGAGCCGGGTGCGCAGGCGGACGAGACGCCCGGCGGACGGCTCCGGGATCTCGATCTGCGGAACAGTGGGGGGTTCCTCGACGACGACCGGCGCGGTCGCCGTGGCGTCGGGGAGATCCACTTCCTCTATCGTGCGTCGCGGCTCTTCCCGCGGCGTCTCGGCCTCGTCGCCGACGTGCGGTTCGGCCGGAGGGGCGGTGATGTCGGGGGCGGCGGGGGGCGGCGGGGGCAGCTGCTTGCGCTTGCGGCTGCCGACGACGAGCCCGCCGAGCACGCCGAACACCACCACGGCGATGACTACAGCAAGGATGACGGTTTCCATAACGCGTCCAGTATGCGTGACCTCCCGCCGGGCCGGTGGCTGCCGCCGCGTGACCTTCGGCCCGCCCGTCGGCTGCCGCCGCCTGACCTTCCGCCCGGCCATTCGCCGCCGACGCACGACCTCCCGCCCGGGCGGCCGGCTGCCGCCGCCCGACCTCGCGCCCGGCCATTCGCCACCACCGCCCGACGTTCCGCCGGCTGCCGCTGCGTGACCTCCCGCCCGCCCATTCGCCACCACCGCACGACCTCACGCCCGCCCGCCGGGGGCCGCCGCCTGACCTCCCGCCCGCACGGAGCCGTCGGCAAGCGCCACCGTTCGCCGCCGACGCACGACCTCGCGCCCGGGCCGCCGGCTGCCGCCGCGTGACCTCCCGCCCGCCCATTCGCCACCACCGCACGACCTCACACCCCGGCCGCCGACTGCCGCCGTCTGACCTCCCGCCCGCCCATCCGCCACCCACGCATGACCTCCGTCCCCGCCCGTTCGCCGGCGATGCGAGGCTCCGCGCCCGCCGGACCGGGGTAGGGCGGCCCGCCGGCCGCGCGAGCTCGCGTCGGCGGGAAGCCCGCGGTCATGGTGATCTCCAGGCGGGACTGACGCCGATCGCCGGCAGGACCGCGTCTTCGGGGCGGCCCTGCCGCGCCGAATGGAGGACGACGCCGACGCTATGGCCACCTGACGCCTCGTCAGCTACCGTCCCCCTACCCACACGAAGGGCGGCTTCCCATGCCCGTAACCGTCGTACGCTTCAACCTCGTTGACCCCGACGCCACCCCCGCGTCGCTGAGCGCCCGCTACAAGGCGGCGGTCGAGATGTCCGCGTACGCCGACGACCGCGGGATCACCACCGTGCAGACCGAGGAGCACCACGGCGTCGCCAACAACTGGCTGCCCTCGCCGTTCGCCTTCGCGGGAGCGGTCTTCGGAGCGACCCGGCACCTCGCCGTCACCGTCTCGGCGGTCATCGGCCCGCTGCACGATCCGCTGCGCCTGGCCGAGGACATTGCCGTACTCGATCTGCTCAGCGGCGGCCGGCTCGTGACCGTGGCCGGAATCGGCTACCGGCCCGAGGAGTACGCCCTCTTCGACGTCGACTGGAAGCGGCGCGGCGCGCTCCAGGACGAGCTCCTGGAGACGGTGCTCAAGGCGTGGACGGGCGAGGAGTTCACGTACCGGGGCCGTTCGGTACGGGTCACCCCGCGGCCCTTCTCGGATCCGCACCCCTTGCTGCTGGTCGGCGGCTCCTCCAAGGCGGCGGCGCGACGGGCCGCCCGGCTCGGGCTGCCGTTCTTCCCCAGCGCGCACCTCCCCGAGCTGGAGGCGTACTACAAGGACCGGCTCGTCGAATACGGCACCGAGGGCTGGACCATGATGCCCGCGGCCGAGACCCCCCTGCTGCACATCGCCGAGGACCCGGACCGGGCGTGGGCCGAGTACGGCAGGCACTTCCTGCACGAGGCGCGGACGTACGCCTCCTGGCAGTCCGGCGACATCCGCTCGGCGGTGAAATCGGCGGCCACGACGGTCGAGGAGCTACGCGCCGAGGGCGTCTACCGGATCCTCACGCCGGACGCGTGCGTGGAGCAGGGCCTCGACAACTATGTGCTGCATCCGCTGTCCGGCGGGATGCCGATCGACGAGGGCTGGCGCAGTCTGCGTCTGTTCTGCGAAAACGTGCTGCCCCGACTCGAGGACCTCGCGGTCTGAGCCGGGGCAGTACGCCTTACGGGTACGAGGAGAGGGGCAGCGGGGACTTGGCCCTTCTCCCCGAGTTTCGGGGAAGGAGCGGGGGCTAGCCCATCTCCTCCAGCGACTTGCCCTTGGTCTCCTTCACGAACTTGAGCACGAAGGGGATGGAGAGGGCGGCGAAGATCGTGTAGATCACATAGGTCGCGGAGAGGTTCCAGTCGGCCAGTGACGGGAAGCTCGCGGTGATGGCCCAGTTGGCGATCCACTGCGCGGAGGCGGCGACGCCGAGGGCGGCGGCGCGGATCTTGTTCGGGAACATCTCGCCGAGGAAGACCCAGACCACGACACCCCAGGAGAGGGCGAAGAAGAGGACGAAGACGTGCGCGGCGATCAGGGCCACCCAGCCCTGGGTGGCCGGCAGCTTGCCGTCGACCAGGTCGTACGAGAAGGCCCAGGCCTCCAGCGCGAGACCGATGACCATACCCACGGAGCCGATGAGCGCCAGCGGCTTGCGGCCGATCCGGTCCACGAAGATCATCGCGATCACGGTGCCGATGATGTTGATGATCGATGTCGTGAACGAGTAGAGGAACGACTCCGACGGGTTGACGCCGACGGACTGCCACAGCGTCGAGGAGTAGTAGAACGCGACGTTGATGCCGACGAACTGCTGGAAGACCGAGAGACCGATGCCGACCCAGACGATCGGCTTGAAGAAGAAGGAGCCGCCGAGCAAGTCCTTGAAGGTCGACTTGTGCTCGCGCTTCATGGCGAGCTCGATCTCGGCGACACGGGCGTCCAGATCGATCTTGTCGCCCTCGACATCCTTGAGCACCTCACGGGCGCGGTCCTTGCGGCCGACCTCGAGCAGGAATCGCGGCGACTCGGGGATCGCGAAGGAGAGCAGGCCGTAGAGGACGGCCGGGATGACCATGACGCCGAGCATGACCTGCCAGGCTTCCAGGCCCATCAGCTTGCCGCGCTGGTCGCCGCCCGCGGCGTTCAGGATGCCCCAGTTGACCAGCTGGGAGATGGCGATGCCGACGACGATCGCGGCCTGCTGGAAGGAGCCGAGACGACCGCGGTACGCGGCCGGAGAGACCTCGGCGATGTAGGCGGGGCCGATCACCGAGGCCATGCCGATGGCGAAGCCGCCGATGACGCGCCAGAAGGCGAGGTCCCACAGCGCGAAGGGCAGCGCCGTGCCGACGGCGCTGATGGTGAACAGCACGGCGGCGATCTGCATGCACCGGATGCGGCCAATGCGGTCGGCAATGCGGCCGGCCGTCGCGGCGCCGACGGCACAGCCGATCAGCGCGATGGCGATGACCTGGGCCAGGGTCCCGGAGCCGATGGCGTAGCGGCTTCGGATGGCCTCGACGGCGCCGTTGATCACGGCACTGTCGTAGCCGAAGAGGAAACCGCCCATCGCGGCCGCCGCCGCGATGAAGATGACATGCCCGAGATGTTCGGGATGAGCCTGTCGGGCTCCTGGCGTGGGTGCCTGCGCTGTGCCGGTCACGGGTAACTCCTCGGGCCACCGGCCTCACTGCCGGGGGTTGGGGCGAGCCCTTCGCTGGTGGTTCCAGTGGCGCATAGGTTCGCGCCGACCACCACCTGAAGGTAAAAGCAACGTTGCAGAGACTATGCCTTCAAGTTTCGAAGTCAACAGTTCGCTTGCTGTGAACTTCGCCGACGATGTGACGAAGTTGTGTTCAATTATTGAACTCATGGCCAAGCCCAGGTCACGATCGGTGTGCCACGCACGTATCTGCCGGAGCTAGCGGAGCCGCTGGCTGATGACCTTCGACACACCGTCGCCCTGCATGGATACGCCGTACAACGCGTCGGCAACTTCCATCGTGCGCTTCTGGTGGGTGATCACGATCAGCTGCGAGGCCTCCTGCAGCTCCTGCATGATCCGGATCAGCCGCTGCAGGTTGGTGTCGTCGAGCGCCGCCTCGACCTCGTCCATCACATAGAACGGACTGGGCCGCGCCTTGAAGATCGACACGAGCAGCGCGACGGCGGTCAGCGACCGCTCGCCACCGGAGAGCAGCGACAGCCGCTTGACCTTCTTGCCCGGCGGACGGGCCTCCACATCCACACCCGTGGTGAGCATGTTGTCGGGATCGGTCAGGATCAGCCGCCCGTCCCCGCCCGGGAACAGCCTGCTGAAGACGCCCTCGAACTGCCGGGCCGTGTCCCGGTACGCCTCGGTGAAGACCTGCTCGACGCGCTCGTCGACCTCCTTCACCACCTGAAGCAGATCGGCGCGCGTCTTCTTGAGGTCCTCGAGCTGCTCGCTGAGGAACTTGTGGCGCTCCTCCAGCGCGGCGAACTCCTCCAGGGCGAGCGGGTTGACCTTGCCGAGCTGCTGGTACGCCCGTTCGGCTGACTTCAGCCGCCGCTCCTGCTCGGCGCGGTGGAAGGTCCGGGGCTGGTTGCGCGGGTGCTCCGGGTCCTCGGGCAGTTCCTCGCCCTCGGCGGCGAGCGAGGGCGGCACGAGCTGATCGGGCCCGTAGTCCGCGACCAGCCCCGCCGGTTCGACACCGAGCTCCTCCAGCGCCTTCGACTCCAGCTGCTCTATGCGCAGCCGCTTCTCGGCTCCGAGTACCTCGCCGCGGTGAACCGAATCCGTGAGTTTGTCGAGCTCCGCCTTGAGGTCACGGCCCTCGCCCCGGGCGGCGCCGAGCGCCTGCTCCTTGTGCGTCTTGGCGTTCTCGGCCGCGGCCCGTTCCTCCTGGGCCCTGGTCAGCGAGACCTCGACGTGCGCGAGCAGCTGCCGGGCGCCGGAGGCGACGGCCTCGGCGACGGCTGCCTCGTGGCGCAGCCGGGCCCGCCGCTGCTCGGCACGCGCGCGTGCCTCACGCTCGGCGCGCGCGGCCCGGTCGAGTCCGTCGGCGCGGCCGGCGAGTCCCTTGACCCGCTCCTCGTGCGTACGCACCTGGAGCCGGGCCTCCATCTCGGTCTGCCGCGCGTTGGCGCCGTCGGCGGCGAGCCGGTCGCGCACGGAGGTGTCGGGCTCCTCC
The DNA here is from genome assembly GCF_040651675.1 of Streptomyces sp. NPDC048415. Classification (NCBI taxonomy): domain Bacteria; kingdom Bacillati; phylum Actinomycetota; class Actinomycetes; order Kitasatosporales; family Streptomycetaceae; genus Streptomyces; species Streptomyces sp. NPDC048415. The sequence goes on from NZ_JBEZKJ010000011.1 coordinate 138,510, forward strand.
TCGACGGGCATCTCCTCGGCCACGGCGAGCCGTTCGGCCAGTTCCTCGGCCTCCTCCACGGCCCGGTCGAGCGCCTCCTGCGCCCGCGCGGCGGCAGCCGTACTGCGCTCGGCCTCCCCCGCGGCACCCCTCGCCTGTCCGGCCAGCCGACCCAACTGCTGCGCCACGGACGACTTCTCCCGCTCGGCCGCCCGCCGCTGCTCACCCAACTCCTCGACGAGCGCGGCCCGTTCCGTCCGGCGCGCGGCGGCGATGTGCTGTGCCTCGGTCAACTCGTCGCACTGCACCACGAGTTCCTCGAGCACGGCCGCCGCTTCGTCGACGGACGCCTGCACCTCGAGAAGACTGGGCACCCCGGCCGATCCCCCCTGCGCGAAGTGCGCGCCCAGCAGGTCGCCCTCGGCGGTGACCGCGGTGAGTTCCGGCCGCGCGTAGACAAGATCCTCAGCGTCTTCGAGGGTGCCCACCACGACAATGCCGCGCAGCAGCCGCCGCACCGCAGGCATGAGCTCGACCGGACCACGCACGAGATCGGCTGCGTATGGGGGCCGGCCGGAGGACGGATGCTGGTGTACGTCGCTGGGGCCGGCGTCGGGCAGGGCAGCCGCGGGCACATTGTCGTGGCCTGCGGCGTGCGTGGGGGCACTGGGGGACGGCCGCTGCTGTACGCCCACGCGGAGGGCAGCCGCGGGCGAGTCGCCCTGGCCTGCGGCGTACGCGGGATCACTGACGGAGGGCCGCTGCTGTACGTCCCTGGGGGCGCCGTCGGGGAGGGCGGCCCCGGGCGACAGCGGGCCGACGGGGCCGTCTCCCCGGACCGGGGACTCCTGGCCACTGCTGCCCGCGGCGCCCGGCGCCCGGCGGTCTGCGGCGCCCGAGTCATGGGTGCGGCGATGCCCGTCTGCCATCACGGGGGCGGGGGCCTGACCGGACAGTGCCCCACCGCCCGCGGTCCCCGCCGCGGGCAGTCCCCCACCACCCGCGATCCCCGCCGCGGACTGTCCCCCACCACCCGCGATCCCCGCCGCGGACTGTCCCCCACCACCCGCGATCCCCGCCGCGGACTGTCCCCCACCGCCCGCGGTCCCCGCCGCGGACCGCGCACCGTCGGCGGG